>JALHPW010000607.1 GCA_022842255.1 Saprospiraceae bacterium
CCCATTATTCCAACATAATTTCGCTTCACCACGCACATCAAATGAATTTCCTAAACCGCAATTTTTTCTGGCTGCTTGGACTGGCCGCTTTGGCTGCCGTGGTCTATTATTTCTCCGACATTGTAGCCTATGTGCTCATCGCCTGGGTATTGTCCATGTTGGGGAGGCCCATTTTGGTGTTTTACCGAAAACACGTGCATTTCAGGAAATACAGGTTAGGCCCATCTGGTGCGGCGATGCTTACCCTGCTGACTTTTTACGCGTTCCTGGCGGGTGTTTTACTGATTTTTGTGCCAACCATCGTGTCACAGGCGCGCAACCTGAGCACCGTTGATTATCAGGCACTTGGCGAGAAATTGCGACCGATGTTTTTCAGCCTCGACTTGCAAATGCACCAAATCGGCATTCTTGCCCCAGACGAATCCTTGGCCATGAAAACCCAGGAGGTTTTGAGCAATTGGTTCAAACCTACCTTGGTGGGCGATTTCCTGAGCAAGTTTCTCGGTGTAGCCGGCAATGTGGTGGTCACTTTCGCCTCCGTCAGTTTCATTCTTTTCTTTTTCCTGCAAGACAGCCGGCTTTTCACCGACATCGTTCATGCAATCGTGCCCGACAAACAGGAGCAAAAAGTACATACCGCCGTCAATGAATCCAGCGAAGTTTTGACCCGTTATTTTCGGGGCTTGCTGATTCAACTGGCCGTTTTTTCGGTCGCCACCTCCTTGATACTCTGGGCTTTAGGCGTGAAAATGCCCTGCTCATTGGTGCGTTCGGCGGCATTTTCAATGTCATTCCCTACGTGGGCCCCATCTTGGGCATGGTGTTCGGGGCCTTTATCACGGTTTCTTCCAACCTGGATTCAGACCTTGCCCTGATACTGCCCATGTTGGTCAAGGTGATGGTCACGTTTTTTGCCGTGCAGGCGCTGGACAACAACTTTGTCGGCCCCATGATTATGTCAAAAAGCGTTCAGGCCCACCCGCTGGAAATTTTCATCGTAACGCTGGCTGCTGCCAAACTGGGTGGGGTAGTGGGCATGGTCATCGGAATTCCGGTCTATACCGTGCTGCGGGTGATAGCGCGTACTTTTTTCAGTCAATTCAAAGTGGTTCAACGACTTACCGACCATTTGGATGATGGGGATGTGCAAACCAAGGCCTGAAAAATGGCAGTTGTCGCATCTCCCGTTAATCCAGTATTTCAAGTTGCTGACATTCTGACACCTACTTGCGTAAGGCACGAAAGTTGACAAAAGGTTTAAGGCTTTTAAGCCTAAGGGGCGATTTATGCCCTGACCTACATTAGTTCAAGATGAAAAATCCGTTCAAAAAAATACTAGATATGAAGGAAAAAGAGCCGAACGCGCCTGAACAATCGGGGCAAGAGCATGTCGTGGAAAGCGCAGAAACAACTGAAAATCAAAACGAATCCAGTCAAAACGACGCAAGTTCCGGCCAAGATCCACTTGCTGAAATCCAGAAACAACTCGAGGAAAGCCGAAACAAGTACCTCTACCTGTTCTCGGATTTTGAGAACTACAAACGCAATGCTGCCCGCGAGCGGATGGACCTCATCAGCACAGCTGGTCGCGACATCATGGCAGCCCTCCTGCCGATTTTGGACGATTTTGACAGGGCTGCCAAAAACAATGCACTTTCGGAGGGCACCACACTCATCCACAACAAACTCGCCCATACCCTCAAAAGCAAGGGTTTGACCTCGCTCGATACCAAGGCAGGCGATGAGTTCGACCCAGACACCCATGAGGCCGTGGCAGAAATACCAGCCCCTTCCGAAGAAACCAAAGGCAAAATTGTGGACATTCTAGAACAAGGTTATACCCTTGGCGGCAAAATCATCCGGCACGCCAAGGTGGTGGTAGGGAAATGAGGATTTGGTTAGTTGGGGATTTGGTTATTTGAGGTGCCGGAGCATAGTATCGGTCCCTTTATTGGAGGAATAATACACCTCAAGCGCTGGCACCTCAAATAACCAAATCCCCAACTAACCAAATAACCAATTAAACATATTCAATGGCAAAACGCGATTATTACGAAGTGCTAGGCGTAGCAAAAACCGCCAGTGCTGACGACATAAAAAAGGCCTACCGAAAAAAGGCACTTGAACTTCACCCCGACCGGAATCCGGACGACAAGGGGGCGGAAGAGAAATTTAAAGAGGCTGCCGAAGCCTACGACGTGCTGAGCGATGCCGATAAAAAAGCCCGCTACGACCGCTATGGCCATGCAGGGCTTGAAGGCATGGGCGGCGGCGGACCCGGTGGCAATTTCCAGGGCATGGACATGGATGAGATCCTGCGTCGCTTTGGATTTGATACCGATGATATTTTTGGGGAATTTTTTGGCGGCGGCGGACGGCGCGGCGGTTCGCGTGGCGGGCGTGCCCGCGGCGAACGCGGCAGCAACCTGCGCATCAAAGTCAAAATGACCCTGGAAGAAATCGCTACCGGGGTCAATAAGAAGATAAAAGTCCGCAAACAGGTTGCCTGTGGCACCTGCAACGGCTCGGGCGCGCGCGACGCGAGCAGCGTGGATACCTGCGCTACCTGTCGTGGCGCGGGCATGGTCAACCAAGTGCGTCAGACGCCTTTTGGCATGATGCAAACCGCCGTGACTTGCCCTACCTGCAATGGCACGGGTCAGACCATCAAATCGCCGTGTAACGTCTGCAAGGGCGATGGGCGCGTTTTTGGCGAAGAAACCATCGACGTGGATATCCCGGCAGGTGTACACGAAGGCATCCAACTCAGTGTCAACGGTCGGGGCAACGCGGGGGCCAAAGGTGGTCCGGCGGGCGATTTGCTCATCGCCATCGAAGAAACCCCGCACGAAGAACTCAGCCGCGAAGGCAACAACGTGGTGTACGAACTCTACCTCAATTTTGCCGATGCGGCCCTGGGCTCCAAAGTGGATGTGCCCACCCTCGATGGCCGCGCCCGCATTACGATTCCAGCGGGCACGCAAGCGGGCAAGATTTTGCGCTTGAAAGACAAGGGCTTACCCGCCTTACAGAGCTATGGCCGCGGCGATCAGCTCGTACACGTCAATGTATGGACACCCAAAAAAGTCAACGACGAAGAACGCAGGTTGCTCGAAAAACTTCGGGACATGCCCAACCTAAAACCAACACCCGGAAAAGAGGAAAAAGGCTTTTTCGATCGGGTGCGGGATATGTTTGAGTAGTTTTTTCAAACTCGAAGCCCAAACGGGGCTGTGTCACAAAAGGCCCAGCCCCGTTTTGATTTTTTGAGTCAACTGTTTTCGCTAGCAAATTTTGTTTGGTCTTTTATTCACCGGGTGACTGCCAGTCACCCGGTGAATAAAAGACCAAACAAAA
>JALHPW010000608.1 GCA_022842255.1 Saprospiraceae bacterium
TGGCGCTTAGCAATATTCCAACCCGGGTTATTGTCGATTATGGCAAAATGTCGGCCGGGTTTATTTTACATCATGTTGGCAATCACGTGGAGGTTTTTACCAGCGAAAACCTGCCCGCCTGCCTTTCGAACAAGGCCAACTTCCAAATTTCGCCCGAGGGAACCGAGTTCCGGTACGACAACAAGCACGAAATCAATTTTGACGTCTACTTGCAGGAATTAAGCAATGGCATACAAATTGCCATCGATTTCCCCCCAGGTGGTTCTTTTGGCATTTCTGCCTACCGATGTACCACCTGCAACTAGTTTAATGCCCTGGTTATCAAGCCCCAAAAGGGTATTAGTAAATCGTTTGAGATTGTATTGGACTGCCATTGGAAGAATTCGCCCTTTCTTTGCTGCAATTGATGCTAAAACGCAAACTACTTTTTATCCCCTGAATTGGGGTTTTCTTGTTACGTATGACCCGATTTTTCCCTTTGCTGGCACTCGCGTGCCTGTTATCCATCGCTTCGTGTAAAAACACCCCCACGACCCCTCCTCCCAATGCCCAAGGTGCTAGTGAAACACCTGGTAAATCATCCGTGCCTGACGCTAAAGACCTGCTCAATACCCTGCAAGGTCGCTGGCGGAGTGAGCAAGATGCCACCTATTTGTTGGAAATTACGGATACCCAAATGTGGCACTACCACAGTGGCAAACTAACCCATCAAAGCATGGTAGATGTAGACGGGGCATGCGAAAGCCCGGTTTGCAAATCGGATGGCGTGGACACCTCTGATGGTTGGTGTTTCACGGAAATGTCGGTAGAAGGTGGGAAATACACGGCTCAATGCAATTTTGTGACCCTCTGCGATACGGCTAAACTTCAATATCGTTCCCTGGGCGGAACGGGTGCTGGGTTGTCGTTTAGGAAAATTCAGTAGTTTCCCTACATTCGCAGCGTGAATTACCCCCTCGCGTTTATCCGGATGCTTAGGCTTCCAAATTTGGTTATTGTATTGCTCACCCAATACCTGCCTTATTGGTATGTGCTCCGTCCCGCGCTGCTCAAGGCGGGGGGTATACCATTGCTTACCCAGCACACGTTTAACCTTATTGCGGCGGCCACGGTCTTGACTACCCTGGCTGGCTATATCCTCAACGACTACTACGACCGGCACATGGATGCCATGAATCGACCGAAACGTGCGGTGTGGGGCAGGGTGCTGACGCCTTCTTTTGCTTTGATTTTTTATGGGGTGATAGTAGGGGCGGTTCATTGGCTTGCTTTTTTGATCGATCAGGAATTGCGGCCACGCGACCACTGGCCCATGTGGGTCTTTCCAGGGATTTCTTTTCTGTTGTTTCTCTATGCTTGGGTGTTCAAATGTACCGCCGTATTGGGGAACTTACTTGTTTCCGCACTTTGTGCCCTGGTGCCGGTAGTGATGCTACTGCCCGAGCAAAGGGCGATTTGGCTTACCTCCTTTGTTCAGCCAGACATCGTCCACCAAGCAGTGGCATTGGTGTGGTTGTATGCACTTTTTGCGTTTTTATCCAACCTTTTACGGGAGCAGATCAAGGATTTGGAAGATTTTCAAGGCGACGCAGCTTGCGGTTGCAACACCCTCGCTGTACTCAAAGGACCACGTTTTGCCAAAAAGCCTGCGGGAATGACGGGATTACTCTTAAGTCTATTTATAAGCTTGCTGCTCGTTTTTTGGCAACAAACCGGAGCCCCTGATTGGCAATTGGGTGCAGGCGCTATACTCCTGCTTTTGCCGGCCATTTATACTACCGTGATTCTATATCGGGCAGAAGGGAAACCTGATTTTACCAGGGCCAGTTTCTTGGTTAAAATCGTTATGTTCGCAGGTGTCTTTCTGTTGCTCCGCACCTGGCCAGACGATATTTTGAGCGCTGCTCAGTCTTACCTAGCCACCTTCCAAAAATAAATGACCCCAATGCCCCAATGCCCCATTGACCAAAATGCCCCAATGCCCCAATGACCATAATGACCCTATGCCCCAATGACCACAATGCCGAAAAAAATGCCCACACCCATCCGTCCCATCATCCTAGCCTCCAAGAGCCCGCGAAGAAGTCAGCTCATGCGCGAAGCGGGAATTGATTTTACGGTGCAAACTTTCGACGTAGACGAGTCCTTCTCGCCCGATATGGCACCTGAGGCAGTAGCGCCCTGGCTCGCCCAAAAAAAGGCCCAGGCTGCCAAACACCTGATTCAAAATGATGAAATCATCCTTGCTGCGGATTCAGTAGTTATTCTCGAAGGAAAAATCTACAACAAACCCGCGGATTACCAAGAGGCGTTTGACATGATTCGAGCGCTTTCCGGAAAACAACACACGGTTATCACAGGGGTTTGCCTGCTTTCCGGGGAAAAGGAAGAGGTATTGGCTGGCGTGACCAAGGTTTGGTTTGCGGAACTCACTGACGAAGAAATCGATTATTATATCCGGACCTGCGAACCCTTCGACAAGGCCGGCTCCTATGGTGCACAGGATTGGATAGGCCACTGCAAGATCACCCGAATCGAAGGCACCTTTCAAAATGTGATGGGCCTGCCAGTGGATATTGTTTATGCGGCCTTGCAACGTTTTTGATTAAAAATTTCTGCTATGAATACCTTGTCAGTCAGGGAATTAGAATCAAAAGACATTGAGTCTATCATCGAATATTGGCTAGGCGCGAACCCTTCTTTTTTAGAAGGCATGGGGGTGGATTTGTCCAAAATGCCAAGTCGCGAGGCTTGGGAATCCTCGCTGAATGAACAACTTGGCAAAGCCATCCCGGACAAAAAATCCTATTGCATCATTTGGCAATTAGACGGTCGGTCGGTCGGGCATTCAAACATCAACAAGATTCGGTTTGGGGAGGAAGCGTTCATGCATCTTCATTTGTGGCGGTCGGACATTCGCCAAAAAGGCATGGGAGCAGCCTTGGTCAAAATGACCTTGCCTTATTTTTTTGAAAATTATGCCTTAAAAAACCTCTATTGTGAGCCTTACGCTCTAAATCCTGCCCCAAACAAAACCTTGCAGAAACTGGGCTTCCATTTTGTAAAGACTTATGTGACCATTCCTGGTTGGCTCAATTTCGAACAACCCGTGAACCTTTGGGAGTTGTCCCGCGACCAATTCCTGAACCTACCATGAGGATTGTTTTCAGCGTTACCAACGACCTGACCTACGACCAACGCATGCACCGAATTTGTGGCACCCTGGCAGCAAATGGGCATACGGTCACACTCGTCGGTCGATTGTTACCTGCCTCTACTGCGCTGGAAATCAGGCCATTCGCACAGAAAAGATTACGCTGCATTGCCAACAAAGGCGCTCTTTTTTACGC
>JALHPW010000609.1:0-817 GCA_022842255.1 Saprospiraceae bacterium
ATTGAGGTGAGCAAACCAGAGGCCGAAAGTTGGTCAAAGCGCAATGAATCAATGAGATATGAATAATCAGGGTATTTGAATTTGCTGTACTCATCCCGGATTTTCTTGTCCATTGCGGTCCAGCGTTTGTCTTTGTGCAGCAATTCCAACCGAGGGTCGAACCGCGCTATCAATCTTCCAACGTCCACCTGGTTTGGCTTAATCATCCACTTATTCAAATAGGAAAAAGCTTCAGCCAGGTTTTTGGACTCAAGCGCTTTCAAAACCCTCCGGTAAAACATGTTGGGCAGGTCCAGTCCAGATTGGCGGATTTCCACCCGTCGGTTCAGTTTCCGCCCTTCCTCGGTATGATTTGGGCGAAATGGGTCTTTGCTGCCCATACTGAGCGAAATCAATCGAAATTCTGGCAATTTATGCTCCTCGGTCAGGTATTTGAACACCGACTTCACCCGGTTTTGGGACAAAAGAAGATTGCCAGAACCAATGCTGTCGGTATGCCCCGACAATTCAAAAACCAAATCCGGGTATTTTTTGGCGTACACCGCAAAAGAATCCAGTGCGGTTTTGTGCGCTGCGGTCAATTCGTAGGAATCATTTTCAAATAATAGGATCTCGTTGTCTCTTTTGGGCGAGGCCCCCAACTTGATTGGATCATAACGACTGCAATAGTAAATGGAACTATCCGCCACGGCAGATTGCGTAGGTATCTCCACCAAGGATACTTTATCCACAAAATACCGAAGGTCATCGAAACTTCGGGAACCTGGCCATTGATCGTCCGCGAACAAGCCAATGGTAAAATAATTACTCGTACACA
>JALHPW010000609.1:827-3348 GCA_022842255.1 Saprospiraceae bacterium
GACTTGGTACCAGGCATCATAAATCACGGTATCCACGCTTAAAAAAGGGATAATCAGCCTCTTGCTTCTTCCCCTAACCCGGTATTCGATGTTTTCAGGCAATAAGGCAACCCCGATATGTTTGGCCCTATCCGGGTCGGCTCTTTTGGAACTTTCGATGTACAACCAAAAACTGGCTTCGTACAATTGGCCAACCTGCATCGCCTGCGTGCTACGACCAGACAAATAACTAGCACACATATGCTCTCCGCCCCCACAACCCGGCAAATACCACATTTCAATCATGGCTTTCCCTTCTTTGGGCTGCATCTTGTCAAATGGATTTCCTTTCCATTTGTTGTCATCAGAAGACCGTTTGTAGCCCTTATCAAGCAGCTGACATCCCCAGCCCCCGTTGTCCCAGTGGTACACTAAACCAGGATATTGGCCACGCAGGGTATTGCATTCCAGGCATCTTTGTTCGCCGTGCTCTTCGAAGCTTCCGTTTCGAATCAGATTTTGAGCGTTGAAAACAAGGGGGATATGGAAAAAAAGAACTCCGAGCAGGCACTGAAGGGTATTCATACATTTAGATTGTTTGGAGCCTAAACGTGTAAATTGGAGGGAGAAGTATGGGATTTGATGGGCACACGGATGACGCGGACGAGACACGGATTGAAAAAGAACACAAAAAATCCGTGCCTCATCCGCGTCATCCGTGTGCCACCCCCTCTTAAATCAATAATCTACCCTCTTTGATACTGCAAGCCCATCTTAGCCTTCCAACTTTTATCGGGCGCCAGGCTCACCAAGCCCTGTTTGTTGTTGAACACATCTACATTGCAGGTCATCGGCTCCAGTGCGATGCTCTCGCGGTGCGGTGGGGTAAACACCTGGAAAAACGGGAACTGTGCCACCGGGGCTTTCATCGTGAGGGAACGCCCATCGCCTTCTAGCGTCAATTGGTAGTTGCCCGAGCTTTTGCTGCTTTGAAAACAATTGTCCAAAACCGTGTCTTCTACGAACGTAAGTTTTTGAAAATCTTTGACTTGTGTCCGCCCACCAGTTGGGATCATCCGCTTGTCGATGGAAACTTTTTCGCAGGGCGGCAATTGTAGCCCGTGCCGTTCAGCTGCTTCGGTGAGCCGAAAATAGGGGTGCCAGCCAAACCCAAACGGGATGGCGGCATGGTGCAGGTTTTCCACTTCCACCTGCACTTCAAACTTTCCTGAATCGTGGATGGAAAACTCAATTTCCAACGAAAACGGAAAAGGATAGTATTCCCGGTCGCCGATGTAATCGAAAGAGCACCGAATGCTCGCAAAGTTTTTGGCCAAAAAGACATATTCCACCTCGAAGGCTTCCTCGCGCACAAAACCGTGTATGGCGTTGCCCGTGGCCGCGTTGTTGATGGGAAATTGATAGGATTTGCCCAACCAAGTGTATTTCCCCTCGTTCAAACGATTCGGAAACGGGAACAACACGGTGCTTTTGCCCCACTTACCCGACTCCAACTCCTCCGGCGTGGAATGTCCGTCGAGCACACTTTTGTTTTCAAACACCATATCCAGCACATTGGCCCCGGCCCCGGGCACGATGCTGAAACCATTGCCCGTTGAGGGATTGTGCAAATCAAAGCGCGTATGTTTGCCGAAAGGCGTTTTGGTAAGTTCGTACATAAATTGGTGGGTGTTGAGTTGGGCGGTAAATGTATAAATTCACAAAACATCTCCACGTAAGAAACCCTCCGGCTTTCCCGTTGTTTCAACTTTTTTTGCTCGACAATATGAAATTGAAAGGAATCATTGCACTCTCCGCACTTGCGCTCGGCCTTTTCGCCTGTCAGTCCGACGCGCCGAAAAACGCGCCCAGCGCCACAGCGCCCACACAAAACCAGCCAGCTCCGGCTACCAAAAAGAACATCGTCTTTTTTGGGAACAGCCTGACGGCCGCTTACCAACTTTCACCGGAGCAAGGTTTTACCAACCTCCTTCAACTAAAAATTGATTCGCTCCAACTGCCCTATACCTGTGTGAACGCAGGGCTCAGCGGCGAAACCACTGCCGATGGGGTGAACCGCGTCGACTGGGTGTTGCAACAGCCGGTGGATATTTTTGTCCTGGAACTGGGTGGAAACGATGCCCTGCGCGGTTTGCCCGTGACCGAATCAAAAAAGAACCTGCAAGCCATGCTCGACAAGGTAAGGGCCAAATACCCCGATTGTAAACTCGTGGTGGCCGGGATGCTCGCACCACCCAACCTGGGCGCGACCTACACCAATGCTTTTCGGGACATGTACCCAGCCGTGGCCAAAGCCAGCGGGGCAACGCTCATCCCTTTCCTGCTCGATGGGGTGGGCGGCGTGCCTTCCCTCAACCTTCCCGACGGGATTCACCCCAATGTGGAAGGCCAAAAAATTGTGGCGGAGAATGTTTGGAAGGTGCTGAAAACGATTTTGTAACTTATCTATCCCGTCAGCAAGTATGTACCGGCGACTTTAGTCGCAGGATTCCGGGGGGGGGGGGCGCAAACAGGGGCTTTG
>JALHPW010000610.1 GCA_022842255.1 Saprospiraceae bacterium
CCCTCTGGATACCTTATCAATCAGGTGAAGTATCAGCGATTGCGCCGAATTGTAGTCCCAGGCATCTTCAGCACGGTTGTACCCATAGGAGGCGCCCATACCACGGCTTTCTTCCCAAGCGTGGTCTTCAAAGTCCACATCTGGTTGATATTCAGGTGTATAGATACCGCCGTGTCTAAACCGGGTTCCACTTCCCCAGCGGTCGTTGGCAACCACCTTGTCCTTTACTGCACTTTCCGAGTAGAGCCAGCTGAGGAATTGTTCCGATTGCCAGACTTCGGAGGAGGCATCCCAATCGCCATCTGACCAAACCACCCAAGGTTCGTAGCGCTGCACCACTTCATAAAGTTGTGGCATAGCGTGCTCGGAAGCGTATTGTGCATGGTCGTATTGCCAAACCGGGTTGAACCATTCGTACAAGGAAAAATACAGGCCTGGCTTGACCTTGGTTTTGTTCAAAGCATCAAAAAGCTCGCCGAGCAAATCGCGACCAGGGCCGCGGACTTCCGAGTTCCAGGGAATTCCCCAGGTGGTATTGGCCTGTTCGTTGGGCCACAGGCAAAAGCCATCGTGGTGTTTGGAGGTCAAAACGGCGTATTTGGCACCCGCACGTTCAAAAAGCCGGGCCCATTCGTCGGGATTGTAGAGTTCTGCGTGGAAATCATCCGCAAGGTCGTAGTAGGTGCGTTCCCCATAATTTGCTTCATGGTAGGCGCGGACCTTGCCCTTGTGGGAGTTGTTTTCGAGTGAATGCTGATACCATTCTGAATAATTGCCCTTGGTGGTAAATGCCGGCACGGAGTAAACGCCCCAGTGGATAAAAATACCGAATTTGGCATCCGTCCACCAATCAGGGGTTGGACGGGCGTCCAGGGATTCCCAATCGGGGGTATAGACCTTCTGGGCAGACAAGTGCAGAGAAAGCAGTAAGAGCAAAGGGAGGAGGGAATGACGCATAAGTTGTTTGAGTTGGTTTTGTGATAAGACTTGCGGGCGCAAAGTATTTAAAACTTAGGAAACCGCTCTCCGAACCTGTAATCGGTGCCGTTCAAAGTGGGCTTGTATAAAATCAAGCATCTGCAACCAATTGATCAATCCGACCCGCGGATGCCGATAAACCGCCTTGTCTTCCAGTGCAGCCGGCATTTTTTCAAAGAAATCAGTCCATTCAGCCCGGATTTTGTGCCATTGGGCCCGCGTATCGGCAAAGGTGGCGTACTCCGGAATACGTTCTGCGCTAGCGGATTTGGGGGCCTTGAATTTTATTGGACTGCGTAAGGTAATGCGCAACAGCCACATCTTGAACCAAGCGCCCAGACCTGATTTGGGCAGTTTGGGGTTGAAACTCAATTTTTTGTGGATATATGCCAAAGAGTTTTCCTCCACCAAAATCAAATGGTGCAAGGTCTGCATGGCCGACCAGCCGCCATCGGCTGGCGTTCGATTGAGCAGGGTATCCCCCAGTGGGGCGAGTTCGTTCAACAAGGCATCTACCTGGGTAGTGTAACCCATGTTGGCCGCCAAAATCTTTTCCTTCATAAGTTTATATTTACAAGGGTGAAGGTAGCTGCTTCCCAAATTTTACCCGCCCAAAAGTCTTTTACTACCTTTGCGGATTCTGAGTTGTTTTTGATGCCAAAATATTGGACCGAACAACCCATATTCATAAAAAATTAGCCGTACACCGCAACGATGAAGGAGCAGCGACCAACGCCGAAACCCGCGCAGACTTTTACCCCCAAAAAATACATCAACGTTTACCTGGGCATTGGCAGCAATGTGGGGAACAGGGCTTCCAATATTCACGACGCCCTTGGGTTGTTGGAGAAAAATGTGGGCAAAATTGCCAAAAAAAGCCACGTTTACGAAACCCAACCTTGGGGAGAACCCAATCAGGACCTGTTTTTAAATCAAGTGGTGATGTTGAACACCACACTCGAGCCACGGGATTTGCTCGAAAAAATCAGCCGTGTAGAACGAGACCTTGGACGCGAACGCAAGGAAAAATGGGGCCCAAGGGTCATTGATATTGACATCCTGTTTTATGGCAAACGGATAATCCGCGACAAAGGCCTGGAAATTCCACACCCAGAGCTTCACAAGCGAGCCTTTGTTTTGGTACCCCTGATGGAGATTGCGCCAGAGTTTGAGCACCCCATCCTCAACAAGCAAATCGACGACCTATATATGAATTGCACGGACAGTTCGGAGGTCGTGATGTTGGATTATTGATCCTTTTCCCAAACCGCCGTGGTACAACAAACAACGAACAGCGCTCAAGCCCACCCATTTTTCCACGATTTCATCGCCATTGAAGGCAATATTGGTGCGGGGAAAACGACGCTTTGCCACCAATTGGCGGAAAAATTTGGGTGTGCCTTGGTGTTGGAACAATTTACGGACAATCCTTTTTTACCGCCGTTTTATGAGCAACCGGAACGGTATGCGTTCCCCGTAGAGTTGTTTTTCATGACTGAGCGGCACAAACAATTGCTCGAACATTTTTCCCAGCCCGACCTGTTTCGCTCATTTACGGTAGCCGATTACTTTTTTGTAAAAACCTTGCTTTTTGCAAAAAACAACCTGAGCGAAGAAGAATTTCGGCTGTTTCAGCGGCTTTTTGGGGTACTCAACGCCACATTCCCGAAGCCCGATCTGTTGCTTTACTTACACCGTCCGGTGGAGGTGCTGCTCAAACAAATCAAGAAACGGGGCCGCAACATAGAGCAAAATATCTCTCCGGTTTATTTGGCTGAAATCCAGGAAGCCTACCTGGATTATCTGAAGACCGAAACGGAAACCCCGGTGCTCATCCTGGAGCTTGGAGACGCTGATTTCCAGCGCGATATGGGCGCGTTTTCAGCAATCACAGCGGTTATCGCAGCGGAGCATCCGCCCGGGCCACAGTTTTTAAAATTGTAGGCTAAACCGTGATTAATGTGAATTTGATGATTTGACGGATGCAAATGCTTGATTTTAAAATGATATAAAGCATTTGTCGTTCAAAACCGCTCGGCTTTGTCAATAGCAAGGTTTGATGACTTGCCAATAAATTGGTTTTAAGCAAGTTCGGCGCTTGAAGAACGCTCTGCCCCCAACATAAAAAACCAAAATGCCCCGCACATCACCAAATGGGCGATGTCGAAGTAGCAAAACCAAACGCCCATCGATACTTTTAGAATATGGATGGCTACCGCTGCGATCAATAAAGCGATGCCTTGCAAGATATAGCGGCTTCCTGCTTGTTTGGCCTTAAAATATAGCCATGTTTCCAAGGGCGCCACGATGCAAACCAGCCCAAAAGCAGAATGTATCTCCACCCCCGGAAACCAGAGTGTGGCTGTT
>JALHPW010000611.1 GCA_022842255.1 Saprospiraceae bacterium
CAGCCTGGACGTGTTCGTTTCGCGCCTGCGGAAGTTGTTGAAGGCAGATGACGCTGTGCAGATTGCGACGGTGCATGGGGTGGGGTACCGGCTGGAGGTGGGGTAAAACGATTTCTTTATTTTAAAGCCAAATACAATCCGTCCAGAGACTTTGCCTGGCGGATTTTTTTGTTTTATCCCACCACAAAAGGCTCAAAACGGCCCATTTCCCTGCTCATGCGACAAATTTGAAATGCTTTGCGACAATTGTGGAAGCGCTGCCACAAGTCACTCCCCCATCTTTGCAGCATCACTTTTTATCATCAATTTTTAACCTTTAAACTTTTATCACGATGAAAAATTTCATGCTCAGCGCCATTGTGTTCCTTGCTTTTTGTTTTCAGTTGAACGCCCAAAATACTTCCAAAGAAGAAGCCTCCCTACTCATAATGTGGGATACCATCTGGGAAGCTTATGAATCAGGCAACGAAGCAAAAGTATGGTCGTTTTATGCTGAAAACGCCTGCGAAATCTATCCCGATGGAAGCAGTATTTGTGGATTAAAAGCCATCATTGAGGGATATGAGCAGTTCAAAACCATGGTCGAAGGCACCCCATCCTGGTCCATGACCAAACCAGCAATCACTTTTTTGGGGCCGGATGTAGCGCTCCTGATGTCCGACGTGACCGCCGATGTCAAATTGAAAGGTGGCCAGCAAATTGGGGGTAAGTCGAAGTTTGCGGCCATTGTTCAAAAAGTCAAAGGCAATTGGATGATCGTATTTGACAGCCAAACCCCGATGATCGAAATGCCCGTAGCGGATAAATAAGCGCAGATTGCGCCTCCGTCCTATGGTTCAATATCATAGGACGGAGGCCGCCTTTCTACACCAGACTTTTCCACTTTAAAAAAATCAAACCCATGCAAAATCAATTTCCATTCACCATCGAAACCAAATACGGCGAAAAAATCAACTTCCTCCGCATGGACGGCAATCGGCTGATTCTTGAGGGCTTTTGCACACCGATGGCCGGCCCTGGAATGCACGTACACCTGCGGCAAGACGAAGGCGTAACTGTTGTCAGGGGTAAAATCGGCTATCAGATTATGGGAGAAGAACCCCGATACGGCGGCCCCGGAGACAGCGTCACTTTTAAACGCGGCGTACCGCACCGCTTCTGGAACGCAGGCGAAGAAGAACTGCACATTGCAGGTTGGATTGATCCGGCCGAAAATGTAGCCTTTTTTCTCACAACCCTCTACGATGCCCTGAATCGGGGGGAAGATAAGCGACCGGAACTGTTTGACGGGGCGTATTTAACTTACCGATACCGCCGTGAGTTCGACACGCCTGAAATTCCCGGTTTTGTTAAAAGGGGGATCATGCCCGTCATTTACTTCATCGGCCTGTTGCTGGGTAAATACAAAAAATTCAGTCAGGCGCCACAACCGCTTTGACTTTTAGGCTTACCCGTTTTTTTGCTTTGATTTAGAGAAAAAGCGTACTTTTCATGCTTTCTTCCACCACTTTATCAAACAAAACGATGAAAAACTGGCAAACCTCTCTTTACGGGCACATCGCCTACGTAGCATTTACCGGCGCTGGTCTTCTCCTCATGCCGAAGGTTGTGACCACGTTACTAAACCTTGGACCTTCCGAAGAGGTATGGATTCGGGTAGTGGGCGCAATGGCCTTGTTGTTCTGTTTGTATTACTATGCTGCCATAAAAAATGATGCGCAGTGGTTCGCCCGCATCAGCGTTTGGGGGCGCTACTTTTTTTGCACCATGCTGGTTGTTCTGGCGCTGGTTTTCGAAATTCCGATGTTGATTGGTCTTGCAGCGGTAGAAACAGGACTTGCAGCTTGGACGCATTGGTCCTTGAGCCGCTAAAACATTGCTCCTTTGTCGATTATGTAAACTTCCTTACCGGAAAGACAACAGGAGACATCCCGAATTCGAGGTGTCTCCTGTTTGCAGTAAAGTACACTTTAAGGATTACTCTTTCTGGTAACGCACCACTGCATTTTTTATCGTCGGCACAGTATTTAAAAAAGCATAAACTGCATTCACTTCCGTATCACTCAAGGTGGTGTGGGGAAACATCGGGAAGTACAACAAACCACCACGCGGGTTTTTATTGTACTTCACGGCTTCGCGAAATTGATCCACCGTCCAGTTTCCAATACCGGTTTCCTTGTCAAAAGTAATATTGGCCGTTGGTACAACATTGCCCTCGAGGTCAAGCATGGGATTGCCTCCGCCGTAATACCCGAGGCTCTTCTCCGGGTGCAATGCATCCTGTTTGGTGAAATCGGCAGAGTGGCAGGCATAACAGGCACAAAGTCCGTCCGCTACATACTGGCCAAAAGCGACCTGATCTGAAGAATCCGGAATGGCAATAGACTGCGCGGGGAGTTCCGGTGGAAAAAAAGCGACATGCGCCAGGAATTTGATCAACATGTTGTAATTATTGGGCGGATATTCTTTTGAATCTGCATCGAGCTCCGAATCCGGTGAGCGCAGCCATGCAATGACGCTGTAGAGGTCTTCATCGGCCATGAGCGGAAATTTGGGCATCGTTGGGGTAGTTGGGAATCCCGCGGAAGTAAACGAAGGTCGCGCCTGCAAGTAGCAGCAGGACGACAACGCCCAGAGCGTAGCCCAATATTTTTAAGCTTTTTTTCATGGTGGTGTTTGTTTTGTTTTGACTAAAAAATATTTAAATATAAAATAAAATTTGTTTTTTAGCAAATAACCGAGATAATAAACTTGATTTTTTGCGTTTTTAGTTTTTTTTAAACCTATAGCACATAAAGTACAATGCTTTCACCTGCCTGTAGTCCTCTGTATCTGAATTGGATAATTGGCCTGATCAAGGAGGTGAATAAAAATTCTCTTCATTTTATCTTGTCTGATGGCAGGTATAGCTTATTTTGGCAGGAAATAAGCTCTAACCATTCAAAATTATGCAACTCACAGACCTCGACATCGCGCAACGCGCCGCAATTCGCCCGATTCAGGAAATTGCGGCCAGACTTTCCATTTCGGCAGACGACCTTGAGCTTTACGGCAAATACAAGGCTAAGCTTCCGCTGAAGCTCATTGACGAGCAAAAAATTGCCAACAGCAACTTGATTTTGGTGACGGCCATCAGCCCAACGCCCGCAGGAGAAGGAAAAACGACCGTATCCATCGGTCTGGCCGACGGGCTGAGTAAAATTGGCAAACGCGTGATTGTAGTCCTGCGCGAGCCCTCTCTTGGTCCGGTTTTTGGCATAAAAGGCGGTGCTGCCGGCGGCGGCTACTCTCAGGTGATTCCGATGGTGGACATCAACCTGCATTTTACCGGCGATTTTTCGG
>JALHPW010000612.1 GCA_022842255.1 Saprospiraceae bacterium
TCACAAACCCTTTAAATCCCCATTCGTCGCGCAGGATGGTATTGAGCAGTTCGCTGCTTTCGGAAGTGTACACGCCATTTATTTTGTTGTAGGAGGACATCACCGTCCAGGGTTGGCTTTTTTGAACCGCTGTTTGGAAGCCGCGCAGGTAAATTTCGCGCAAGGCCCGCTCGCTAACTAAAGTGTTGATTTTCATTCGGTTGCTTTCCGAATTGTTGGCAGCAAAGTGTTTGATGGAAGTGCCAACCCCATTGGACTGCACCCCATTGACCAGTGCTGCGGTCATTTTCCCAGATATGAGCGGGTCTTCGGAATAGTATTCAAAATTTCGTCCGCCCAAAGGGTTTCGGTGGATATTGAGGGCAGGGGCCAGGAGAATATCCACGCCATATTCCCGAACTTCATTGCCCATGGCTTCACCCACCTTTTGGGCCAAATGCTCATCCCAGGAAGATGCCAGCAGGGTGGCAACGGGGAAAGCCGTGCAGTAATAGGTGTTATTGGGGTCGCTGCGTCGGTTGGGGTTGATGCGAAGTCCAGCTGGTCCGTCGGCCAACACGATGGAAGGAATGCCCAGCCGTGGCACTTCATACAAAATCCCAGCGGCACCCGGCACCTTGGATTCACCGGCGGCAAAGCTGGCGCCTTCAATGACTCCTGTTACATTGGTAGAAGGGGCTGCGGGGGGCGCCGTGGTGGGAGTTGTATTTAGGTCGCTCATGCGCATCCCGGTACCGATTACAAGTCGGACTTTTTCCTCTACGGTCATGGCGGCGATGACGTCTCTGAGCGGTGCCTTGCCGAGTTGTGGCAAGCTTTTTTGGGCAATTCCTACGGAAACGAAAAACAAGGAAGCTGCGAATGAGAGCAAATGCGATTTTTTCATTGTTGAAAACAGTTGGTGCAAGGCAGGACCTATGGGCCCGTACCAGCATGTTGAATGAAAAAACCGCTGCGCAGCGATGATGGTACAAAGGTGGGATAGTAAATGGCGTGGGTGTTTTGACAAATGTCAAAAAGTAAAGTAGGAAGTGAAGCTTTTGAAACTATCTCGCCCCGCGAACCCGGCTCAAGGTTTCCTGTGTAATGCCTAGAAAGGAGGCGATATATGCCAGCGGGACCCGTTGCAGGATATCGGGGTTCATTGCCAAGAGGCGCTGATAGCGTTGTTGGGCGGTCTCGAACTGGATACTTTCCATTCGGATTTGGGAGAGCACCAAAGAACCGGTTATCATGCGCCGGAACATTTTTTCCACCTCGTGGTACCGGTCGCAGAGCTGCATGAGCTGGTCGTGGTGCAGCGCAAAAAGTTCGGAGGGCTCTAGTAGGTGAATGGCAAGATGGCTGGGTGTGCGTTGAAAAAAACTGCGGATGGAGAAAAAAAACGTTTGGTCGAGCGCCAGCCATTCGGTCACTTCTTTGTCTTGTTTATGGTAATAAATACGGGCAACCCCTTTTGTTATAAAGTACAGATAGTTGTTCACACTCCCGTCACGAAGCAGGTGGTGGCCTTTGGGATAAGCCATGGGTTGCCAAATTTTGGCAAATTCTGAACGCATGGGTTCGGGTAAGCAATACATGTCGTCCAGTTTGCGGAGCAGTTCTTCCATTGCGCGAAGATAGCATTCCAATATTTTTTAAATACGGCGCAACCCCACGGCCCTTGTTTTCGTGTAGTAATCCAGCAAGGCAATCCTGCCTTTATGAAACCTTTCATGTATTGCACAAGCCAATTAAACCTCCTACATTGTTGGCCTTCAAACTGCTAAATTCTGTTTCAATTAGTTTTCCTATGAAAAATCTATCCTTTCCCGGATTGTTGGCAATCCTCTTTTTTGCTCAAAATTTGCTTGCGCAGAACCTTCCCAATTCGATGTATTTTGCTGAAAATGAGCATACTATTTACACCAATGGGCGGGTTTCAGAAGGCTTTTACGACGAAACTACCTTGCGGGACGTCCAATTGTGGTTCACTCAACCAGACTACTGGCAACAGTTGAAAAACAACTACGTAAGCAAAACGGACCTGCCCGCAACCATGATTGTGGAAGGGGATACGTTTTACAATGTGGGGGTACGGTTTAAAGGAAACACCTCTTACCAACAGGTGCAGAATTCGGACAAAAAATCCTTCAACATCACGATGGATTACCTCATCGCCGGGCAGGATTTGGATGGGTACTCTACGCTCAATTTTAACAATGCCTTTGAGGACGCCTCCTTTATGCGGGAGGTGGCATACCTGCACCAGATTCGGCGGCACATCCCTGCTGCCCGGGGCAATTTTATCCGCTTGTTCATCAACGGAACCAGTTGGGGCATCTATCCCAATGTACAACAAATCAATGGTGATTATATCAAGGAGTGGTTCTTCAGTAACGATGGCACCCGATGGCGTGCAGATCGTTCCACCAGTGGCCCCGGAGGCCCAGGCGGTGGCGGATGGGGCGACGGCACGGCTGGTCTAAACTACCTGGGCGCTGATACGGCTACCTACCAGCCCTATTACACGCTCAAATCGGCCAACAAGCCGAACCCTTGGGACGATTTGGTGAATGTTTGCGATGTATTGAATACCACACCGCTTGCCAACCTTGAAACCGAGGTGTCCGAAGTGCTTGACCTCGACCGTACCCTTTGGTTTTTGGCTTCTGAAATCGCTTTTTCTGACGATGACAGTTATGTTTTTAAGGGGAAAATGGATTATTACCTCTATTGGGACCCTGAAACACAACGAATGACCCCGCTTGAATTTGACGGTAATTCCGTGATGAAAAGCAATGCCGTGAACTGGGGCGTTTTTTACAACGAAACAAAGGTGAATTACCCCTTGCTCAACCGCCTATTGGCAGTGCCAAGCATCCGCCAGCGTTATCTCGCCCACTTCCGCACCCTCGTTGCGGATGAATTGAATACCACCAATTTCAATGCGCTTATTGACCAATATGCGGCCTTGATAGATGCTGGTGTGCAGGCCGACACCAAAAAGCTCTATTCCAATACGCAGTACAATTCAGAAAAAGCAGCCATTAAAACCTTTGTGCAAAACCACCGCAACACGCTGCTGAATAACACAGAAATGAACGCTACGGGCCCAAGCATCAGCAATGCGGCCATGACGAGTGCTACCGGGCTTTGGGCCGATCCGGCAGCCGATGAAGCCGTTGCAGTGACGGCAACGGTTACATCCTCCAACGGTATTTCAAGCGTTTCGCTGTATTACTGCCCCGCGCTTTATGGCAATTTTTCCAAAACCACCATGTACGATGATGGCCAACACGGGGACGGCGCATCGGGCGATGGTGTTTTCGGCGCACAGATTCCTGGTTTTGCGACGGG
>JALHPW010000613.1 GCA_022842255.1 Saprospiraceae bacterium
ATTTCCCATCATTTTGGGGAAATTAAAAAACGACCGCTATCCATCCTTTTCCTTGGCTTCAGTTTCAGCGTATTTGCTCAGATGCCCATCGGTAGCGACACGCTATTCGGCAACGAATGGATTGATTTTTCCAAAACCCATTACCGAATCAATGTCGCGGAAGACGGCATTTACCGCATCCCTGCAGCTACCTTAAGCAATGCGGGGTTCCCGCTGCAATCCGTACCAGCCACACAATTCCGTTTGTACCACAACGGCAAACAAACCTCGGTGTATACCAGCACCAACGGACTTTTGGGGTCTACAGATTTTATTGAATTTTATGGCCAAAAGAACAGAAGTGAACTGGACAGCTTTCTTTTTGACAACCCTTCGGCCGAAATGCTGAACCCCTGGTATAGCCTCTTCAACGATACGGCTGCTTATTACCTGACCTGGGAAACCGCCGGGACGCCCCTGCGCATTGCTGCGCAAACAAATGATTTGAACAATCTTCCTCCCAAAGAGGCCTTTTGCTGGTTTCAGTTGGAATCCGTTTTCCAACAGGCGCACTTCAAACGAAACCGGTCCAGCGAAACCACCCTGTCCTGGTTCGACGGGGAAGGTTTCCACCGTGGGCTTTCTGCATCCTCTCCCATTGCCACGAACCCGGTGAAGTTGTACAGTGCGGGCCCGCCAGCAACGGGCATGGTTCGTTATGCTTGCAACCTTGGCGGTCACGACCAACGTATCAAACTTAGATTGGGCAATCAGGACACCCTGCTTTTTGAAGACCAGTTTCAGGACTTTCAAATCGTGGAGCATACTTTTCAAGTCCCCCAAAACTGGCTTGGTGCACAAACCAGGATATGGCTCGAAAGTGCCAATTTGGCTGACAGACATGCGCTGGCGGCCGTCACCCTGCGTTATCCCAGGCTTTGCGATGCCAACCAGGCTGCCCAGTTTGCTTTTTCACTCGACGCATCAGCTGCTCCAAAGTACCTGGAAATCGCAAATTTTGAACACGGAAACAGCTCGGATGCCCCGATTTTGTTTGACCTCGACGCTGGGTATCGATTGGGCTCTACCGTAGCAAACGATACGGTGAAAATCTTGCTCCCGCCCGCAACCACCTCCCATCGATATCTCCTCGTGAACGCCCAAACGGGGATCAATTTGGTCAATTCGCTTCGCCCGGTCAATTTTCAGGATTATTCAAACGAACCAGCGGAGTACATCCTGCTCAGCCATCCGGCCTTTTATACCGACCCACAAAATGGCAACACCAATCCCGTAGCCGAGTATGCAGCCTACCGCCAAAGTCCACAGGGCGGATCTTTTTCGGTTGCCAACGTAAACATCCTCGACCTCTACGAACAGTTTGCATACGGGGTAAGTTACCATCCACTGGCCATCCGTAATTTCGCGCATTGGGCCAAAAAACATTGGCCCAACCCACGTTTTCTGTTTTTGGTTGGCAAAGGACTGCATTACGACCTCATGCGGGCACCCGCAGCGGCACAAGCCTATGCAGACTCCTTGTTTTTCCTACCTGTTTTTGGCAACCCTGGCACCGACCAGCTCTTCGTAACTGGCAACCGAGCCGAGAAACCAATCATTCCCATCGGACGATTGGCCGCTACCAAAGCCTCGGAGGTTTCGGATTATTTGCAAAAAGTAAAGGACTACGAGGCGCAGTTCAGCGCGGCCCAAACCATCGCCGATGCTGCCTGGAAGAAAAAAATACTGCACCTGAGCGGAGGCCAAGGCTTTGAAACCAATATCATCCGTAATGCATTGGCCATCATGGAAGACAGGGTCGAGCAGAGTCGTTTGGGGGCCGACGTTCGCACCTTTTACAAAACCAGCAATGCGCCCGTGGAAAGTTCCACCTTTGAAAACATCCTGCATGAAGTGGATGAAGGCGCGGCGATGCTCACACTTTTTGGCCACAGTGCCCCTCAGGTAGTTGATTTTGATATTGGCACACCCAGCAACTACAACAACCAGGGGCGGTATCCCATGATGTTTATAATGGGTTGCTTTTCAGGCGTTTGTGCTACGCCAGTTCAAGGTTTGGGCGAACAATTCGTATTGGCCAAAGACCGTGGCGCCATTGCTTTTTTTGCCTTTTCCAATTACGGTCTGCTGGAATCACTTCGGGTGTACGGGGACAAATTTTACGAAAAAATAGGCAGCACGGAATACGGCAAAAGCATTGGTGAGCAACTGGCCAATACAGCCGAAAGCCTTCAAAACACTGCCGATTTGGGCATGGTATCGCTGCTGCACCAATTGGTATTACAGGGAGACCCGGCCATCCGCACGTATGCTTCCAACGGGCCTGATTATGTGGTGGACGCCCGTTCGGCAGTCCTTTCGCCCAATCCAATCGCCATCGAAACAGGAAAATTTACCCTGGATGTGGAGGTGGTAAATCTCGGCGAAAACACCAGCAATCCACTGGCCATTCATGTCCAGCAACGGTATCCAAATGACACCTTGCGGACCTTGTTTTTGGATACGATTACCGCTCCCGGGTTCCGCCGCAGCCTACATTATGAGGTAGATGCTCCGGGGCGCGAAGCCCTTGGGTTCAATCGATTGTTCGTGACCGTCGACCCCGCAAACGCGGTGGCCGAAACGCCTTTGCCCGAAGCCGAATTCAACAACCAACTACTTGATGGAAACGGTCAAGCCGGAATGGAAGCCTACTTTTTTGCCGATGATGTACAGCCTGTTTATCCGCCGCCGTATGGTATTGTAGGACAAGCTAAACTGCTGTTACGGGCCTCCACCTATCAAATTTCTGGTTCGACACAGCGTTTTTTGTTTGAAATCGACAGTACCCCACGTTTCAACAGCCCTTTGAAAAAAGCTGGGCAGGTGCTGCAAAGCGGCGGGTTGGTCAGTTGGCAACCCAGCGGGACCTTCCCTGAAAACACCGTGTACTATTGGCGGGTAGCGCGGGATAGTTTGGTGGGCGGCAATGTATTTTGGCACTACGGTTCGTTTCTGTTTTTGCCTGGCAGCGGCCCTGGCTGGAACCAGTCGCATCCTTTTCAATTCACCGACAATCAATTTTCCAATCTGGGAATCGACAGCCTGACCCAAAACTGGTCATTCTCGGCCAATGCGGCTTTCGGGGCGGTATCGGTGGATTGGTTGAGCATTGGACGGTTTCCGGGCATTCAAAACAGTTATTATGAAGGATTCACGGGTTATGGTGGTTTTGTATCGAAGCAGATCCGGCGTGGCGTAGTGGTGGCATTGCTCGACCCGCTCACAGGCCATTTTCAACAAAACCCAATCGGCTCGCCCACCAACCCCAGTCCTTTGTTTCCCTTGCATTTT
>JALHPW010000614.1 GCA_022842255.1 Saprospiraceae bacterium
GTTCAATATAGCGGTGCGTGATTTCCATTGCCGAACCGGGGAATAAAACCAACCAAGCAATGGGGAATCGAAGCGCTTTTCAACCGTATCAATCTTTTTGAAATGTTCCTGAAGTGATTTTTTGAGATTTTCTGCAATCAGTTTGACGTATCCCTTTTTGATTTCTGAAAACGACTTCCGGACGGAGAAAAGCAGCATGGCAAATATGCAACTGCTCAAGATGGTAAGCAAAGGCGAGAAGAAACAACAGCTACTGGTCGGATGCGGCAGGTTTTCCTGCACACAATACCAATTGTCACATTCCTGAACGGTGGACGGCCAGAGTTCGCCTACAAAAAAATGCACTACGGCAAATAGGAAAATAAAGGCCACGTACCAAAAGAATACTCCAGAAAACGGCCTTATTTGGCGAAAAGCCGACTTATCGCGCAACTCGCGCAACTCTTGCGGGATGAAGGTATTGTAAATGAGGGCAGGCACACTGATGAGGAAAACATACACCCCTACCGACACCTCCACCATCAAGTCGAGCCATTCCTGGGCGGCTGCATGATCCATGGGAATTCGCTTTAGTTGTGAAGTTTACCCCTGCGTTGCAAGGATTGACTGATCAGGTTCACCAGCACGTTGCGTGGCATGGCAGCCGTTTTCTGCTCGTATAAAAAGGTATCCAAATCTCGGTTTTCATCTCCTGCCACCAGTTCGCTTTTGGGGTCGATGGAGAAGATACAGTATTTTTCGGGATGAAGGTTGTCCGACAAAATACTGGGTTTGCTATCCTTGCGCAGCACCACCTTTAAGATTTCGAGCCCCAAGCGAACGATGGGGTTGGCGGATTGCTTTTGGATGCTAATTTCCCGTTCTTTCCAAAAAGTATCGTGGCCAGGAGGAATCCGAGAATCCATGATGACCACATCGTAGCGTTCGGTGTTGAGTCGCGAACACGCTTCGGTGGCATTGACGGCGATGTCCATTTCAAAACGGCCATCAACGTTTACAGGGGCAAGAAACTGGAATAAATCTTGTTCAGCATTGTCTTCTACCCAAAGGACTTTGTAACGCATAAGTTTAGTTAGGGTTGAGCGGTATCCTGCAAGTGACTGTGGTAAAATAAGGTTGGTTGGGGTTATCGAGCTCTGGATTGCCGGAAACAGGCCGACTTTCCACAATTAGTTTTCCTTTGTGCGCCTCCAAAACCTTGATACTGTCGTAAAGCCCAATGCCGGTACCTGGGCGGCGGCGGTCGTTTGATTTTTCACCTCGATAGCCAAATTCAAAAATCCGTCCTTCCTCTATTTCTTGACGGGAAATACCCACTCCCCGGTTGACCATGGTAATCGTCAACCAGTTTGTTTCTTTTCGGGCAGTAATCTCAACAAAGGGGGCAGTGCCAATTTTACGCGTCCAGCTATACTTGATGGCATTGTGCAGTAGGTTAATGAACGCGCGTTTCAACTCCGACTCGTGGCCGCTAAGGTAGAGGTTTTGAATTTCCCTCAAATAGTATTTTATTTCAATGCCCCGGGAAGCCGCGTAAGAATATAGGTTCTTGATCACGTCGAGCAATACTTCATAGATATCAATACGCGACATCTCTTCCTTGGGCTTCACCCCGTCAATGATATAACTGCGCAAGGCCTGTACGGGTGCTTCCATTTCCAACACACCTTCCAAACCGCGGTGCAGGAAAATAATGGATGTATTCCGGATGAGTTCGTCCAACCCGGCCTTAAACGGACGGATTTTTTCCTTGGGCTGACGCTTTAAGAACTCGTTTTCGTTGAGCAGTTCGTTGACCCGCATGGCGGCCTCGTAGTTTTGGGCAATAAACAGATTGGCCATTTCCAGCTCCGTAACCTCCCGCAACAGTCCAATCAGTCGGTCAATCTCTGTAAAAATGGCATTGTTGGAAGCTTGTTGCCCCAGTTCGGTCTTTAAGCGCAGGGCTATGGTGCGCACCGAACGCACCGATTGGTCAATCTGGGCCAAGGCGTCCCCTTCATGGAACATATTGCCAATAAAGTACCCACTTCTACCCGAAGTAAGGGCATGCAACACCGTGTCAAAATTGGTTTTTGCCATGACCAAAGTGGTCGAATAGGCGTGCAAAACCTTCCCAATGTCTGCCCGGATTTCCTGAATACGTTTTTCCAGTTTGCGTTCCTCGGTCACATCCCGTTGGGCGCCTACACGTCCTACTACGTTCCCAGCGGCATCGCGCTCCAACTGAATATATACTTGATACTCGCGTTGCTCTTGGTTTGCATCCAACCAGCGCACGATATTGGGCGTGGAGATGTCGCCTTTTGACTCCTGCTCCAACATGTGCGCATAAAACTTGTCGAACTCCTCTATCGTCCCGTGAAAACGCCGTATATCCTTGCCTATCAAAGATTTGTGTGATGGATAATCCAGATTTTGCGCAAAAGTGGTGTTGCAGTGCACGATGGTATGTTCGCCTTTTCCATTGATTTCGACTTTGAACAAGCCAATGGGCACCAAATGAATGAGTTCATTATACAGGCCTTCCATGGTCACATCCACCACGGTGCCCTCCGTCCCAACATATTCTCCCGCGTGGTTGTACAAGGCTGCTGCATTGATGGAGCCCCAAAAAAAACTCCCATCCTGGCGGACGTGTTTGACATGATGGCCTTCCAGTCCGCCCTCTTGCTGCACATGCTCCATCATTATTTTAGCCTCTGCCCGGTCGGCGATGAACTTTTTAACCGGCTCCCCTTTGATTTCTTCCAGGTGTTCAAAACCGTGCATTTGAACAAACTTTTCATTGGCATAATCCAGCCCGTTTCCTTCCTGCATGAACCTGAAAATACCGATCGGCAGCCGCTCCAGCAACTTCTGGAAACGTTCTTCCTTGGTGGCCGTCAGCATGATGCTCACCACCCCTAAACTTTCCCCATCCACACCGGTTACCACCCTCGAAAAATCACGCAGATAGTGGTGTTTGTCGTTCACCTTGAAATCCAGCAGCGTATTTTCGAGCCAGGTGCCTGGAGCCACCTTTTGCAGCTTGTTCAAAAACTGCTCCCGGTCTCGATGAGAATTGTAAAAACTGAGGATGTTCCGCTCATCGTCGGCAGATGCTGGCAAACCAAAGGCTTCCCGGCATTTGGCGTTGTACCACAAGAAAACACCTTGATTGTCAAGCGCATAGGCGATGAGCGGCAGAGATTCGTACACCAATAATTCTCCCAGGGTGGGGAAAAAGTATTGTTTCAAGCCATCCCAACGGCGACTGGAGGAGTCAATCAGTTCTGGCATATCGGATTGGATTTATTTGCGCTAAGAAAGGCAATAATTAAATTTCAATAT
>JALHPW010000615.1:0-1180 GCA_022842255.1 Saprospiraceae bacterium
AAATCAGGGTCATTGAACGCTTTTTTCACCCAAGCCTGGCAATCGTCAAAAACACCCTCCACCTCCAGCGCCGTAATATTGTGGCCCAATGTCGTCAATTGCTTTTCCTGAATCTCGCTGACCTTCCCGCTGGGATAAAGAATGACCACTTTCACCCCCGGCACCTTGTAAAAACCATGCGCAACGGCACTGCCGGTATCGCCCGAAGTGGCCACCAACACGGTCAGCTCCTGCGTTTTGTTTTGGTTGAAATAACCCAGGCAGCGCGACATAAAACGCGCCCCCACGTCCTTGAAGGCAAGCGTAGGTCCGTGAAAGAGTTCCAGGGCATAAATTTGCTCAGACACCTTCACCAGCGGGACTTCAAAATTCAGTGTTTCTGCTACAATCTGCCGCAATACCGTTTCCGGAATGGCATCGCCTACAAATTGCCGAATAGCCTGAAAAGCAATCTCTTCGGCGCTAAATTGGTCAATATTTTCAAAAAAATGGGCTGGCAAAGGAGTGATGGACTCCGGAAAATACAAGCCCCCATCGGGAGCCAGACCCTCCAAAAGGGCTTGTTCAAAGCCTACCTTATGGGCCTTGTTTTTCAGACTGTAAAACTGCATTGCCTAGAGAATTTTCACACCGTGATCGTTGATGGGAGAAACATGGATATCGAAATCAACCCCAATACCTTTGTAAACTGCTCGAATGGCCTGAGCCACTTGTTGCGCGTTCGCTTCCCCTTTACACAAGCTAAATATGGAGGGCCCGGAACCCGAAATCCCACAACCCAGGGCACCGTGCAGCATCGCAGCCTGACGCACCTCCTCGAATTTGGGAATCAAAACTGCACGCAAGGGCTCAATGATGTAATCTTGCAAGGCGTTGCCCATAAGTGTATAGTCTTCGGTGTACAAACCACAAACAAACGCCCCCAAGTTTCCCCATTGCTGGATGGCTTTTTTCAGTGGCACTTGCTGCTTGATGATGGAGCGCGAATCGGAAGTTTTTAGCTCGATTTGCGGATGAATTACTGTGGCGTACAAATCCGGCGGAGTGTGCATTTTGATAACATCCAGCGGCTCATAGCTGCGAATCAACGTGAAACCGCCCAAAATAGCTGGAGCCACATTGTCGGCATGGGCGGCGCCAGAAGCCAGTTTTTCACCCTGCATGGCAAATCGAACCAGGT
>JALHPW010000615.1:1190-3330 GCA_022842255.1 Saprospiraceae bacterium
CCCTGCCGCGCTGGCCGCACTGCTACCAATCCCGCTGCCGGCTTTTATCCGTTTGTGCATGGTGATTTCAATGCCAAAATCAGGCTGCAATTCCTGCATCATGGCCAAAGCAGCTACCCCGGCTACGTTCTTTTCGGTCTCTAGTGGCAAATCTGCCCCGGTGATGGATTGAATGGTTACACCCCTGGTTTGGGTTTTGGTCACCTCCATCTCATCGCCCACATTCTCCAAACACACACCCAGCACATCAAACCCGCAGGACAGGTTGGCGATGGTGGCTGGGCAGAATACTTTTACACTGGTTTGCATGGTTGATTTTTTTGTTTTACGCAAGGTCGCTTTGTTAGAGGGGTTTTTCACGCAACGACGCTACGACGCTACGATTAGAGGGGTTTTCACGCAACGACGCTACGACGCTACGGGGGGTTATCAAACGCAGCGTCGTAGCGGCGTTGCGTGAAACCCTCTCCCGCGGTGTAGCCTGAAATCGCTAAACATTCCCCATCCGAATCACATCCGCAAAAATACCCGAGGCTGTGACCGCCGCACCCGCTCCTGCGCCTTTGATGAGCAAGGGCTGATCTCTGTACCGATCGGTGTAGAAAAGTACGATATTGTCCTTGCCTTCCAGGTTGTAGAACGGATGTTCTGGTGCGATTTGTTGCAGTCCTACACTCGCTTTTTCATCTTTGAAGGTAGCGACGTATTTTAATTTACAGTGGTTTTGCTGGGCATCATCAAGCAGCTGCTTGAAATGATTTTCGTGGTTTGCCAAGGATTCCAAAAATGCCTCGACTGATTTCGTTTGCAGACAAGCTGCCGGCAAAAAAGATTGGTTTTCAATATCATCCAATTCCATGACATAACCACTTTCCCGGACGAGAATCAGGATTTTGCGCATCACATCTACACCGCTCAAATCAATTTTGGGGTCAGGTTCCGTATATCCTTCCACACCTGCTTGTTTGACCACTTCCACAAATTCAGACTGACCATCATAATGATTGAAGATAAAATTCAGGCTTCCCGAAAGCACGGCCTGAATTTCATGCACCTGATCGCCCGAGGCTACCAGGTTTTTCAGGGTATCAATGATGGGCAGGCCTGCGCCGACATTGGTTTCGAACAAAAAGGGCGCATTGTACTTACGGGACAGGTTTTTCAGGTAGCGGTAGTTGCTGTACTCCGAAGCGCAGGCGATTTTATTACACGTGACCACAGCGATATTCCGTTGCAAAAATTCGTGGTAAAGTGATGCCACCGTATCGCTATCCGTAATGTCGATAAAAATGCTGTTGCGAAAATTATAACCCTTCACAGATGCGATAAACTGTTCATAATCAAGGGGACGCTCTTCTACAATCCTTGACTGCCAATTGCTGAGATCAATGCCTTCTGCTTCAAAATACATCGTTTTGGAGTTTGAAATACCGATGACGCGCAGATTCAGTTTGTAATGGCTGAGCAGGTAGGCTTGTTGTTGCCGAAGTTGTTCGAGGAAAATAGAGCCCACATTGCCTACGCCCATCACAAAAAGGTTGAGCTGTTTTGTATTGTCCTCAAAAAAGCGCTCGTGGAGGGTATTCAGGGCTTTGTGAACATCTTTCTCTTCGATTACGATAGAAATGTTGCGTTCCGAGGCCCCTTGGGCAATGGCGCGGATATTGACGTTGTTATTGCCCAGCGCACTGAACATTTTCCCACTGATTCCTTGGTGGTTTTTCATTTGTTCGCCCACCACGGCAAGGATGCAAAGACCTGTTTCGACGATGCAGGGGTTGATTTTCCCCTGAGTGATTTCGAGTTCGAAGCCCTTGTCGATGGCCGGTTTGGCAAGCAGGGCGTCTTGCTCCAAGACACCGATACAAATCGAGTGTTCGGAAGAAGCTTGGGTGATAAAAATAACATTCACCTGAATTTGGGAAAGCACCTCGAACAGGCGTTTTGACGAGCCCGCCACCCCAATCATTCCCGAGCCTTCCAAGGTAATGAGGGCGATTTTATCGATATGGCTAATGCCTTTGATGGGGTTGTCGCTTTTGGCAGATTCATGCGATATAAAGGTGCCAACGGCTTCCGGCTCAAAGGTATTTTTAATCCAAATCGGGATTTTTTCGCTTAAAACAGGTTGAATAGTAGG
>JALHPW010000616.1 GCA_022842255.1 Saprospiraceae bacterium
AGGGAGAACAAACCTCAGGATTTCGGGGAAAAAATATCTGGACATCCCTAAATTTTAGGGATGGATTTCTGAAAGGCGAGCGTTGGTTTCGATGGGTTGGGGCAAGAAAAAATCCGTCCCGATTCAATGAACCGGGACGGATAGGCAAGGTTTATTTACTTACGCAGACCGAGTTTTTCAATCAATGCGCGATATTTGTAAATGTCTTTTTTGGCATAATAGGCCAAAAAGCTTTTGCGCTGACCAACCATGGTGAGCAGTGCGCGACGGGTGGAGTGGTCTTTTTGAAACTTGCGAAGGTGGTTCGAAAGACACTCGATTCGGTACGTCAACAGTGCCACCTGTACTTCAGTGTTGCCAGTGTCGTTGGGTTTTTCGCCGTACTTCGCCGTGATTTCGGCGATTTTTTCTTTGCTGTAATAGACTGCCATTGTGATAAATTGATGAAAAGATAAAATGATGGGTAGCCAGAAGCGAATTTCCGAGGGTCAAACGGCAGTTTTTGCCTATCCATCCGCTTTTAGCGGGGGCAAAAGTAAGGCAATAGTTTATGAATTCAAAAGGAATGTTCCTGAATATTTGGGAAAGAGGAGGCTAATGGCGGGATTTCCAAAGAATATTTTTGGGTTTTCAAATTAGAACAGCCCTACTGCCTGTCATTGCTCATTCCCAACGCCAAACGCATTTTGAAATAAATCTCTGTGTTTTCGTACACTCCAGAGAACAACTGCGCCTGCGGACCATAGGCATAGACCGGCACCATAGAGGCGGTATGCACCTTGGTTGAAAAAGTTGGCTTGAATTGTTTGCGCAAATCTGTCTGTGTCAGTGCAAAACCTCCACATTCATGGTCGCCCGTAACAATCACCAGGGTTTCGCCATTCGCGGCCGCAAATTCCATAGCCGCCTGGACCGTTTTGTCGAAATCGGCCATTTCGGCGCGCAACCAGTTGCGGTCGTTCGTATGGCTGGCCCAGTCTATCTGACTGCCTTCTACCATCAGGAAAAAGCCTTTTTCGGACCGCTTTTCAAGGTAATTGCAAGCCAAACGGGTAGCGCGTGGCAAATAATCGCGGCCAGCAGACGCCGTAGGCGGTTCCATTTCATGGGTGAAATTCACAAAAGGTCGTGAGCCGTCTTGTGGAAGATTGTTGAACCCTACCCCTCGGCGCACCACATAACCGCGTTGGCGCAAGGAATCCACCAGATTGAGGTTGTCGTACCGCCGGTTGAACAAGTTTTCCCCACCTGCAATCAGACAGTCCAAGGGGGTCTTGAGAAAATCTAAGGCGATTTCTTCGGTCAGGGCTCTGAGTTCGCGATGGGCTACAAAACAAGCGGGCGTGGCATGGGTGGCTGTGCAGGTAGTTACCATACCCGTTGCAAACCCCTGTCGGTCAAGGTCTTCCAGAATAGTCGGACAGGGTTGGTTGTCAGGTGGGAGCACGCCAATAGCCCCCAGGGTGGTCTTTTGGCCACAGGCAAATGCGGTAGCGCCAGCCGCTGAATCGGTTACGCGATAATCGTAGGCATGACTTTTATGAAAACCCACTACCGGGAATTTTTCAAAACTGGTTTTACCAACTCCCTTCCAGTAAATATGCGCCGAAACATGCGCTATCCCCATTCCATCCCCTATGAGCAGAATGATGTTCTTAGGGCGCTCGGAAAATGTAACTGCTTGTAAATCAATGGCAGGTTTGCGCGATTGCGCACAGGAATAGCATGACAAAAAGCCGCAAAGTGCGATTTGTATCCAGCGAAATGCAAAACCGCGGTTGTAGGATGCGGACACACGATTTTTCATTTTTTATTTCCTTTCTTGAGTTTATACATCACACCAAAAGCCCGTCTTTCATTTCCAGGCAACGGTCTGAAAGTTCTGCCAATTCCTTGTTGTGGGTTACGATGACAAAGGTCTGCCCGTAATCATCGCGAAGCTGCCGGATGAGTTGGTGCAAATCCTTGGAAGCCGAGGAGTCCAGGTTGCCAGTGGGTTCATCCGCAAAGATGATATCAGGTTGGTTGATTAGTGCCCGAGCCACCGCCACCCGTTGTTGCTCCCCGCCAGAAAGTTGCATGGGTTTGTGGGTAAGCCGGTCGTGGAGGCCGAGATAATCAAGCAGTTCTTGGGCACGACGTTTTACCGCGGTATCGTTTCTCCGTTGGATAAACCCAGGGATACACACGTTCTCCAGCGCGGTAAATTCTGGCAACAGGTGGTGGAACTGAAACACAAACCCGATATGTCGGTTGCGAAATGCAGCCAATTGGTTGTTATTCAATACCTTAATCCGCTGCCCGGCGATATTCATTTCTCCTTTGTCTGCCCAATCAAGCGTACCAAGGATGTGGAGCAGGGTGCTTTTGCCCGCGCCAGATTTGCCGACGATGCTCAGGATTTCACCTTTCGGGATTTCGAGATTGACCCCTTTGAGGATTTCAAGTGGGCCGTACGATTTGTGGATGTCTTTGGCTTCAAGTACCATAAGGGCAAAGGTCGGAAAAAGTTCACATCTTCTCCCCAAATGCCAAATCCCCCGCATCGCCCAATCCCGGTACGATGTATGACTTGGCAGTGAGTTCCTCATCCACCGCCCCAGCCCAGATACGGGCCTTTGGCCAACGCCTGCGCACAGCTTCCACCCCAGCTGTACTTGCAATCACCGTAGCCACATGTACAGCAGCGGGTTTGCCAAAACGTTCAAGTTCTTTTAGCGCAAGGTTTACAGAAGCCCCCGTCGCGAGCATAGGGTCGGCCAAGATGAGCACGCAACCATCAAGATTGGGCGTACTCACATAATCAAGCTGTATCTCAAACGTACCGTCTTTGTGATGCTTCCGGTAGGCAGCAATAAACACGTTGTCGGCGGTGTCAAAATAATTCAACATCCCTTGGTGCAAAGGGAGCCCTGCACGCAGAATAGTGGCCAGTACCACGCGCTGGTTTGGCAGCATGGTAGTAGCAGTGCCCAGCGGGGTTTCTACCTGAAACGGCTCATAACCAATGGTTTGAGAGATTTCATATGCCAATACCTCCCCGATACGTTCCAGGTTTCGGCGAAAGCGGGGACGGTCAACTTGGGTTTCCACATTGCGGAGTTCGGCAATAAAACGATTGGCAATCGAGTCCTTTGCAGTCAGGTTGAAAAGCATAAATTGGGTTAGCAGTGGTGAGAATTTCCGACAAAATTACAACTTGACTGGATGGTTTTACATGTTGAAAAAAAGCTGAAATGGGTTTCTGCTTATCTTTCGGCGACAGAGGCACGGGACGACTCGTGCTAAAACCCATGATGTACCGCGAGCACAAATGTCAAAAATC
>JALHPW010000617.1 GCA_022842255.1 Saprospiraceae bacterium
TTGTACCCTGTCAATAGGATTTTCCCATCGGGTTGAACCACAACATTATCGGCAATAAAAAAATTGGGTTCATCACAAATCCACTCCCCTTGGTCCCCAAAAGAGGTATCCAAAACGCCATCGGCCGTACACCGAATCGCAGCGGCACGGCTTGTGGTTTTGATGGCTTCCCCAACGCCCAAAATCTTGCCATCCGGCAACAAAGCCGTGCTTTGAAGCCTTGCATAGTTTTGCCAGGTACTGAAATGATGGATAAAACGTCCTCCTTCACCAAAAGTGGTGTCCAATACGATTTGGGTATAGGCTGAAATAGTGGAGACTAACAGTAAGCAAAACAACAGGGTAGTCCTTTTCATAGTGCAAATAGTAGAGTGAAACAATGGCTTACCTAAAGGTACATCCAATTACCACGCAAAACTATATACCACAATCCGCTATAAAAAATACGGTTTTGACGGATTTTCCGTGCCCACTTTGGGCTTGCTGTTCAGTAACGTCCTATTTCACGCCCATCCCGTTCGGCCACGCAGCCGCGGGACTGACGAAACTCAACTTGCCTTCCGGGTTGTCGGCCATCAGGATCATGCCCTGCGATTCGATGCCCATCATCACCCGGGGCGCGAGATTGGCTACGATGACTACTTGTTGCCCGACGACCTGCTCCGGCGTAAAATGCTCGGCAATACCCGACAGGATCGTGCGGGTTTCAAAGCCCAAATCCACACTTAGCTTGAGCAGTTTTTTGGATTTCTCCATTTTTTCGGCCGTCAAAATCGTGCCGGTGCGCAGGTCGAGTTTAGCAAAATCGTCGAATTGGATGGTTTCTGCCATTGGCCGGTACTCGGTGGGAGGGACGGGACTACCCGCTTCCTTCCCTGGGCTAGCTTGCTGTGACGCGCCGTCAACCGTCAACCCAGTACCGTCCACCGTCCCTCCAAGTTTGGCAATCTGCTGTTCAATCACCTCATCTGGGATGCGGCTGAACAGATGCTCAGGCGCATTGAGTGCGTGCTGGGGGGGTACCACGGGATTCCCTTCCACAAGTTCGTTGAGTGCCTCGAGCAAATCCCCATTGTCCTGCAACGGATTGAGATTGAGCATCTTACGAAGTTTATCTGACGAAAACGGAATGAACGGCCGGGCAGCCACCGAGAGCACCGCCACATATTGGATGGCCAGGTTCATCACAACCTTCACCATTTCGGGGGCTTCCTTGACAGTTTTCCAAGGCTCGTTGAATTGGAGCAGGGCATTGCCCGCGCTCGATATTTCCATCAAAATCCGCAGGGCCTCCCGCAGTTCATACCGTTCGATGGCGGCGCCCATTTCCTGCAACTTGTTGTGCAACAGGCGCAATTCATCGTTGTATTGCCCCGTGGTGGCCGTTTCCCAACCGCTATTAAACGTAATATCCGGGTCGATACGCGGCACCACCCCTCCGTAATATTTGTGGGATAGCACGAGCACGCGGTTCACGAAATTGGCGAGGTTGTTCACCAATTCGTTGTTATTCGTCTCTTGAAACCCTTTCCAGGTGAACTCCGAATCACTCTGTTCGGGCATCTTCTTGATCATGTTGTAGCGCAACACGTCTTCTTGTCCGGCAAATTCCTCGCAATACTCATGGACCCACACCGCCCAGTTTTTGGAGGTGGAAAGCTTGCGGCCTTCAAGGTTGAGAAATTGGTTGGCAGGCACGTTTTCGGGCAACACAAACCCTCCATGCGCCTTCAAAATAGCTGGAAAAATTAGGCAGTGGAATACGATATTGTCCTTCCCGATGAAGTGAATCAAGGCCGAATCCTCTGATTTCCAATACGTTTCCCAGTCCTTTCCGTGATCTAAGGCCCATTGTTTGGTAGCCGAAATATACCCGATGGGGGCATCCAGCCATACATAGAGTTTTTTACCTTCCGAACCCGGAATTTCTTGGGGCACATCCACGCCCCAATCCAAGTCGCGGGTCATGGCACGCGGTTGCAGGCCCTGATCTAACCAGGAGTTGCACTGCCCGATGACGTGGGTTTTCCAGTCGCGCGGGTTGTGGAGTTGTTTTCCATCGGCCACCCCGGTATTGATCCATTCGCGCAACCAGGCTTCGTGTTGGTCGAGTCGAAGGAACCAGTGCTTGGTGGGTCGTTTTACCGGCACCGAGCCACTGAGCATGGAACGTGGACTGACCAAGTCATTGGGACTCAACGTGGAGCCACATTTTTCACATTGATCGCCATAGGCTTCCGGGTTGGCACATACGGGGCAGGTGCCCACGATATACCGGTCGGCGAGGAATTGCCCAACGGTTTCGTCGTAGTATTGTTCGGTTGTTTCTTCCAGGAACTCTTGGTTTTCATTGAGTTTTCGGAAGAAATCCTGCGAGGTTTGATGATGAATCGGCTCGGTGGTCCGGTGATAAATATCGAAGGAGATGCCGATTTTTTCAAAGGTGTCCCGAAGCATTGCGTGGTATTTATCCACCACGGCACGGGGCGTAGTATCTTCTTTGCGGGCCTTTACCGTAATGGCCGCACCGTGTTCGTCTGAACCGCACACAAACACCACGTCTTTGCCCATGAGGCGCAAATAGCGAACAAAAATATCAGCGGGAAGGTATGCGCCAGCCAAGTGGCCGATGTGGAGGGGGCCATTGGCATAAGGCAATGCAGCGGTAACTAGGTATCTTTTTTTGGACATGGGTGGACGGTGGACGGTAAACAGTAGACGCTGGACTGGGTGTTTGTCCCCAGTCAATATCTTCTAGGTAGTTTTGAAACCGCAAAAGTAAGTCGAGGGTTCCCAAATTGCCGCCGAATGCTGGTGCAATCTGTGGTGGAATGCTTGGCTATTTCTGCGCTCGGCTCACAAGCCACCAGGCCATGACGCCAAAAGCGATGTTTGGGAGCCACATGCCCAGCCAAACGGGCATAGCGCCTCCGGTAGCGAAGGAAACGGTAAATTTGGAAAACACAATGTAGGCGGCACCGATGCCGATGCCAAGGGCCAGGTGCAATCCCATTCCACCGCGCACTTTTCGGCCTGCCACCGCTAGTCCAATAATGGTGAGGATGATGATGGTGAACGAATCCGCGGTGCGGCGGTGCATTTCCACCTCATAACTTCGGGTGTACGGAAGCCCTCTGCCACGGTCGCGGGCAATCGCCTCTTGTAGTTCGGGAGTGGTCATTTGTTCCCGTTGATTGGCGTAGTATACAAAGTCGGAGGGCGTGATATTGATGGCAGTATCAAGCGGCGTATTGTGTTGTGCGAATTTTTCTCGAAGCCCATCAAAGCTCCGTACCGACCATTTTGGGATTT
>JALHPW010000618.1 GCA_022842255.1 Saprospiraceae bacterium
GAGAACCAATAACCAGGGCGAAGGTAGAACAAGTTTTGTAATGGACTAGAAGCCACAAACAAGTCGGCGGATTTCTTCAAACCAGGTGATGCCGAGCAGCTGTTTCACACGGTTGTAATCCTTACAGGCTTCTTCCCGACGGTCTTGGTTCATGTGCGCTGTCCCCCGGTAATAAAGCAGTTCGCAATTGTCCGGGTTAAGTGCCAGGGCCTCGCTCCATTTTTGAATGGCTTCTTCAGGCTTTTCCTGTTCCAGAAGGGTTGCCCCTTCATCCGCTAGCAGCATGGCCTGGTCAAATTTGCTATTAATCAATGCGCAACGTTCACGATCTGATTTGAAAACCACCCGAAGTGGCAAGGTAGTAGCAACCTTTTGTTCCAAATACTCGGCTGGAATCCACAAGCCAGCGCTTCGCCGTGCAAGGCGAAGTGCCTCAAACTGAAAATCCATACCTAAGTTGTTGAAATCCAGTTGATTGACAACCTTTAGTGACCCATCGGTTTTTACAACGGTTGCCATTTCAATGACCCCCGTTTTGCAACTATCTGCCCATTCGGTGGGATAATCCAATTTGTTGACCAAAAATCCCAAAAGCGAATCCAGTCCGCCCTTAAAATCGGCGCTAATGTCGTATTGGGTATAAATCGTATCCCCTTCCAACGAAACATAATACGGAAGGGCTTCCTGCAAGCGGAACCGGATGGGCAAGGCATGGCGCACGCGCACGGGTTTGCCTGAAAGCATACCGGGTTGCCAACGAAGTCCCGCTTCGTCCAAGGCCTTCAACACCCGTAGCGCTTCCTCCCCGCAGCCACCGCCGATGTCCTTGAGCAGTTTTAAGTTGCTGATTCGGCCATTGCTTGGCTCGACAATGCAAGAAACCACCACGCTGCCCTGAAGGTTGTTGGTGCGCGCTTCGTTTGGGTAGCGGATGTTGTGCGCCAGGATGGTAAACAATTGGGTTTCGGCGCAACGGCGGATACTATCGGCGTTTCCGTTCCACCCGGGGTTCCTTTCAGGGATGCAGCGTTTCAGCAATGGGTACGGCATCACATCTGCGATGTTGTAGATGGTGGTGTCGGTTTCCGTTTGCGCAGCAAGGCAAAAGGAGAGCAAGGAGAGGTAAATTGTTAATATAGTAGGTTTCATGTCGAAAAATGATTCGGGGCGAAGGTATTGCAAAAGTTCGGCACGGTTTTTTCCGCAAGAAAAAAGCCCTGCCGCGTTCGGCAAGGCTTTGTGAAAAGGATTTTACAATCCCATGAACAATTCTTCGGTTTTCGGAGCAAGCCTGTTCAGGCAGGGCCAACAAACTCAACGGGGGTTCGAGACGCGAACGGTACCGTTTTTGATTTTGATTGTAACAGGTGTGCTCATATTACTGCAAGAAATTTGGTGACAAGTGTTAGGGTGGCTTCGATGTTGAGTTTTTCAATCGAACCCATAAAAAATACCATTCGGATTGCGCTGGGGTTACAAATTGTGATCCTTCTTTAATCCCGTCCTTCGCGACGAATTTGTCCCGTTATAATCCCATGCGCATTTCCTACACAGGAGGGGCCAGCCGTAAAGGTTGGCCTTTTTTATTGGAAGCCAATTGAGGATGCAAACATCGGGCAAGCTGAAGGCCACTGCCAACAACATTTTTTGGTCATTGTGAGCAATTATTTTTTTAGTTTTTGGCAATAACACCTTGTTAAGGATGGCAGCTACCTCCCATGTACTATTTTGAAAACAAACAACTTAGGTGTCAAATTCGTCCTGCGGCAAATAACTGCAGGACGAATTTGTTTTTCGCCCTAGTGAATTTTAAATTTTAAAAACAACCTGCTTCCGCTCCTTAAATTTATCAAACCCCATCCAAATAGGCAATGGAAGAATGGCCGCCAACTTTTTTACCTTTGCCTACCAGTTATGAAAAATCTCCTCATTATCGGCGCAGGACGCTCCGCCACCGCTTTAATCAATTACATCCTCGGCCAAGCCAGGTTGCATGATTTTTACGTCACCGTTTCCGACGCCGACATCGAGTTGGCGCGCAAAAAAGTGAACGACCATACCCATGGGCGTGCTATTTGGCTTGATGCCTCCAAGCCCAACGACCGGCGCGAGGTCATCGCCCGCCATGATGTGGTGGTGTCGTTGCTCCCGCCACAAATGCACCTGGAAGTTGCCCAGGATTGTATTTCCCTGGGCAAACATATGGTCACGGCCAGTTACGTCAGCAAACAAGTGTTTCGGCTCGGCGACGAAGCCAGGCAGCGGGCGCTCGTTTTTATGAACGAGATCGGGCTAGACCCGGGCATTGACCACATGAGCGCCATGCAACGCATCCACCAAATCAAAGCAAAAGGTGGCAAAATCACGGCGTTTCACTCCTATACCGGCGGACTAGTAGCACCCGAAAGTGATGACAACCCCTGGCACTACAAATTCAGCTGGAACCCACGCAATGTGGTGCTGGCCGGTCAGGGTACCGCGCAGTTTTTGGAGGATAACAAACTGAAATACATCCCTTACCGCCGACTTTTCCGGCAATACCGCTTGGTGGATATCCCCAACATGGGCAAATGGGAGGTGTATGCCAACCGCGATTCCCTGTTGTACCGGGATGCCTATGGGCTGCAAAATATTCGCACCTTATTCCGGGGCACCATCCGCCACCAAGGCTTCTGCGATGCCTGGAATGCATTGGTGCGCATCGGACTTACCGATGCTACGTTCCCAATCGTGGACAGCGACAAATTGACCTACCACGACCTGATGGAGGCCTTCTTGGGCATCAGTCAGCATACGGGTTCGGTGAAAGACCGGGTCGCGAAAATGCTGGAGACGGAACCGGATAGCGATATTATGAAAAAACTGGAGTGGTTGGGGCTGTTCAGCAAACGGCGTATCAAAGTCAAAGACGCCACCCCTTCGCTTATTCTCGAAAATCTGTTGCTGGAAAAATGGTCGCTGGGTCCGCAAGACAAGGACATGATCATCATGCAACACGTTTTTGAGTACGAACTACAGCGCAAAAAACGCAAATTGACCTCAACCCTCGTCATGAAGGGCAATGACAGTTCGGATACCGCCATGTCGCGCTTGGTCGGTATTCCACTCGGCATTTTTGTAAAGCTTTTGATGTTGGGAAAAATTACCGCCACTGGGGTCAACATCCCCACCATGCCAGAGGTGTACGAACCTGTTATGGCCGAGCTGGAAGAATATGGTGTGAAGTTTATTGAACAAGAAGAATGAAATGGGTGTTGAGTTGTTTAGTTGGGGATTTGGTGATTTGTTTGGCCAGC
>JALHPW010000619.1 GCA_022842255.1 Saprospiraceae bacterium
AGCCTGTTTTGTATGCCAGTTCCCAAATCTCCATTCCAGGTATTGAAATCCCTAAAGTGGTAAAACCCAGTCGCTTTTACGGTGCTTCCTTTGCTTCGTACGACAAAAACTACTTGAATGAAGCGCAGTATGTGGATAAAAAAGATGGCTACGGCGGTGGTATTGCAGTCGGGTATCGTAAAGGGAAATGGGGGGTTGAAACGGGCCTCTCCTACAGTCAAAAAAATTATAAGCCCAGCCGGGTGAACGAAGAATACTACAACGACCCCTTTAATGGCATCGGATATCTCTACAATGTTGGGGTAGAGGCGGATGTATTCTCTGTTCCGGTTAAAGTAACCCGTCGCCTAGCCAAAGTGGGCAGGACAAGTGCACATGCGGTGGCTGGGGTGACCGCGAATTTTGCAACCAGCAAAAATTACGCCTACAAAACCGTACATTTTGACCCACCTAATCCCCAAAACCCGGTCGCGCCTTTAAAAGCGGATCTTCCGGAGGGTAAAGGGGTTTTGGAAAATGGAGGATTGGCCCACAACGCCTATGCCACGGCCGATCTTGGCCTCCGGGTTGAACAACCAATCGGCAAACGTTATATCGCTTTTGTTGAGCCTGTGTACCGTCACTCCATGGGGGGGGGCTTGGGCCCACGGGCTTCCCGACTCCACACATTTTCGCTTCAGGCGGGTGTAATGGCTAGCCTGTAGTCAACAACAAGTTAAAAGTGACGTCTTGCAAGTCGGATCCCGTTGCCTTGATAAAATTTAAGGTCAATTAGCCTACCTTTGCCCGCCTTTTGGCAGACATTGACCATGAAGAAACTGTTTTTGCCCGCCTTTGTCAAGGCCTTTGCGGGTGTCCTGATTCTCCTTTGCAGCGCCTTGTTCTGGCAATGCAACAAAAACAATGGAGAAAAGAAGGAAGACAAACTACTGGCAAAGGTTTACGATCGTAACCTGTATCTTTCTGAATTAGAGGGTGTTGTGCCTGGAGGCACCGCTCCTGCTGATAGTGCATTGTTGGTTTCTGCCTATGTGCAACGCTGGCTGCGCGAGCAGTTGATGATGTACGAAGCAGAGCGCAACATCCCCAAAGACCTGGACATCGACCAGCTTGTTCGCAGTTACAGGGCCAGCTTGGTTCGTTACAATTTTGAAGAGCAACTCATCGCCGAAAAACTGGATAGTACCGTCTCGGACGATGAATTGAGGGCCTATTATGAAAATAACAAAGATCAATTTCAGTTGGAAAGCACCATTCTGAAGTTTTTTTTGCTGAAGCTTTCACCTCAGGCCCCGCAAAATGAAATCAACAAACTTTGGTACAGCCGCAACCCTACCGACCAAACCAAACTCAATGCTTTTGCCAAGCAGTGGGCCTCGTTGGCCTTACTCGATGCTGAAAAGTGGTATACCTTGGAAGAAGTGGCCACCTTGTTGCCCAAAGGAACCTTAACCTCCGACAATGTCAGTTCCAGGCGGGAGGGCACGCTTTCTGATGGGGACTTTCGATATTTTTACCGTGTAATGGAGGCGGTGCAAGGTAAAACAACCGCACCCTTTGATTATGCCAAAGAACAAGCCCGGAAAATCATCCTTCATAAACGCAAACAAGAGCTGCTGGAGCGTTGGAAGGAGGATTTGTATCAAAAGGAGATGCGGCGGGAAAACATTAAAATCGTAGAATGAGTAGCGTCTTAAGTGTTTAGGGTTTGTTGTTTAGGGTTTATTTGAGCCCAATCTAAACCCTAAACTTTCAACCCCAACCCAAACAATATCCGAACCTGATTTTCATGAAAAATATCATTCGATTCCTTCCCCTGTTACTTTGCCCCCTGGGTTTGTTTTCTCAGTCCGATAAGGCGGTGATCGACCGTGTCGTGGCTACAGTGGGCAACGAAATCATCTTGTTGAGCGAGGTGCAGGAACAATATAGTTTTGCCAAAAAAGACCAACCGGATTTGCCCCCAGACTATCAATGTGCGGTGCTCCAGAACCTGATTGTTCAAAAATTGCTTGTAAACCAAGCAAAACTTGACTCCGTGGTGGTCAAAGACGAAGAGGTAGAGGCACAAATCGATGCCCGTATTGAACGCTTACGCGCTTACTTTAACCAAGACGACAAAGCCATCGAAGAATTTTATGGCCAAAGTGTGGACGAGATGAAAGCGATGCTCAGCATGGATATGCGCAATCAAATCCTTGCCGAAAGAATGCAAGGAAATGTGACGGACAAGGCTACCATCACACCTATGGAAGTACAGCGCTTTTTTGGCAATATCCCGAAAGACTCCCTTCCTTATTTTAATGCAGAGGTGGAAATCCGGGAAATCATCTACAAGCCAAAAGTGAGCGCGGAGGAACACACCCGTGCCCGTCAAAAAATTGATGATTTGCGCAAGCGGATTGCCGAACAAGGGGAAGATTTTGCGGAGTTGGCCAAAAAATTCAGCGACGACCCCGGCAGCGGCGCCCAAGGTGGCGACCTAGGTTTTCAAAAGCGGGGCACCTTTGTGCCTGAGTTTGAAGCCATGGCTTATAAGCTGGATGTCAACCAGTTAAGTCCGGTGGTCGAAACCGAGTTTGGATTCCACATCATCCAACTCCTCGAACGTCGAGGCAACCTCATCCACTGTCGGCATATCCTGATAAAGCCGGAAATCACCGAAGCGGATATGGACGCCGCTCAAATGAAATTGGATACGGTACGCCAACTCATTCGCGATGGAAAACTCAGCTTCACCGATGCGGTAAAACGCTTTGGCGACAAAAACCAGCAGAGTTACAACAACGACGGCCGCGTGGCCAATCCTCGTACCGGCAACTCCTTTTTTGAGGTGGCGGACTTGGAAACCAGTGTGTTCTTTGCCATCGACGGCATCAAGGAAGGCGATATTGCGGAGCCATTCCGTTTTAAGGCACCGGACGGATCTGAAATGTTTCGCTTGGTGCAATTGGTAAGCCGTTCGAAACCGCACAAAGCGGATTTGAAACTCGATTACGGTAAAATCCAAACAGCAGCCCTAGAGCAGAAAAAAGGCGAGTATACCGAAAAGTGGGTGCTTGAAAAACTCAATTCCACCTACCTGAGCGTGAGCGATATGTTCTCCGATTGCCCAAATCTCCAAGAAATGATTGGGATATCTGCGGCACGGAGACAGTAGTTAAATTGGTGATTTGTTTAGTTGGAGATTTGGTGATTTGTATCACTTAAGCCTGGCAGTCAACTGAATCTATTGAAAAACCAGGTGTTACTAGCTTGCCATTTTTTCCAAAAACAAATAC
>JALHPW010000620.1 GCA_022842255.1 Saprospiraceae bacterium
GCAAAAATAACGCCAACCCTCAAAATACAAAATTTTCTTTCGCTTTTTTGGTTATTCAAATCATCAATGGGGCGCGCCCCCTAAATCCCCAAAACCACCTTCCCAAACTGCCCCCCCAACTCCATGCGCTCAAACGCCCTCACCCCTTCAGAAAGCGAAAACACAGAATCCACCACTGGCACGATTTCATGTTGTTGCACAAAGGCCAACATGGACCTAAATTCCCTGGGACTGCCCATCGTACTGCCCAATAAACTGATCTGTTTCCAGAAAATGGGTTGCAGGCTCAGGCCGTTCACCTTGCCCAGGGTGCCGCCGTAAAAACCAATCCTGGCGCCGGGGTTACACAGCCCGGGAAACAAAGCAAAGCCGTCCCCGCCCGCAGAGTCCACGACCACGTCAAAACCGCCGGACTCCTGCTTGAGGCGTTTGTCCCAACCTTCCTCCCGGTAGTTGGCGCCGCCCTTGGCCCCGAGTTGTTGGGCCCGGGCTATTTTGTCGTCGGAGCCGGAGCTCACAAACACCTCGGCCCCGGCAGCTACCGCCAACTGCAAGGCCATCAAGGCCACGCCGCCGCCAATACCCGTGATGAGCACACGTTCGCCTTTTTTCAATTTGCATCTGCTGAACAAGGTACGCCAGGCAGTCAACCCCGCCAAGGGCAACGCCGCGGCCTGGGGCCAGTCCAGGTGCTCGGGCATGGGAAAGATGTTTTTCCTCGGGATAGCGATCTGTTCGGCAAAGGTGCCGTCTTCGGGCATGCCCAAGACCCGGAAGCTTTTGCCCTGAAAATTTGGGTTATCGCCCCAGTCCAGGGCAGGGTAGAGGACCACCCGTTTGCCCCGCCACTCGCCGGCCCCATCGGAGCCTAGGATGCAGGGTGTTTTGATGCCTGCGTACAAGCCCTGGGTAATGAAAAGGTCGCGGTGGTTGAGCGCAGCGGCACGAATGTCTACCACCACCTCATTTTTTTTGGGCTGAGGGACAGGCATCTCCGTGAATAGGGGCGGGGTGTTTAATTGATTGATTATCAGTGCTTTCAAAGGACAGGAATGAGTGGTGTGACGTGAAAGGTTGCGTTGTGGATGGGCAAAAGTTCAAATTAATTTTCTGTTTTTTAAACAGTTTTTGAATTAATCGTGTTTGTTTTGCACGTTCTAATATGCGCAATCGGTTTTGCAATATCGCGGTTTATTTCTTGTTGACATGCTTGATCTTCGAGCATGCAGTGCCATTTTTTATGGTACAAACCAGGATAATCGAGGTATTCCATTCCAAGGGCGACGTGGAAGACAAGGATGCCAAATCCTCTAGCGACGATCTGATTTCGTTCCACGAGGGTCCCGCACTTCCCGAAGTTTTGGATGTTGATTTAATGATCCATCCCGGCAGTCTTTTTTCCGATTCTGAGGAAATCCCCGACTCCGCCCACCGCAGCATATTCTCCCCTCCGCCCAACCGGGCCTAATTTCCTTTTTGCTTTTTGACACGCATGGTTATGCGTGGTTTTGATTGATTCCGTCTGCGACGGGATGACTTCTTGCTATTACATCCTTTTTCTTCATGCAAAAGAACAACTATTGGGCAAATCTCAAGTATGATTTGCCCGCAGGTTTGGTGGTGTTTCTCATCGCCCTTCCGCTCTGCCTGGGCATCGCCCTTGCTTCCGGTGCACCGCTATTCTCTGGAATGATTGCCGGTATCGTCGGCGGTTTGGTGATTGGTTTTTTAAGTGGCTCGCACACAAGTGTGAGCGGCCCTGCCGCAGGCCTCACCGCCGTAGTGCTGGTATCCATCCAGCAGTTGGGGACCTTTGAGGTTTTCCTGGTGGCAGTGGTCTTGGCTGGCCTATTCCAGCTTGCCCTCGGCTTTGCCCGGGCGGGCATGATTGCCAATTATTTCCCGTCGAACGTCATCAAAGGGATGTTGACCGGTATTGGCATCATCATTATTTTGAAACAGATCCCCCACGCGCTCGGCTACGACAAGGATGCTGAAGGCGATTTTGCCTTTTTTGAGGCCGGGGGTAGCAATACATTTCTCACCATTTGGGATACCCTTACCTTATACATCCACCCGGGTGCTACCGTAGTGGCCTTGATTTCAATCGGGATCATGTTGCTTTGGGAAAAACCGGCCATCAAAAGCAAACTCGGCGTAGTCCCTGGTGCCTTGGTGGCGGTAGTGGTATCCGTTTTGATTAACCAAGGGCTTTTAACGCTCGGCGACCCCTGGGCCATCCGCCCCGAACACCTGGTGAGCATTCCGGTAGCCAGCGACGCTGCCGCATTTTTGGCGCAGTTCACCTTGCCCGATTTTTCGCAGATCATGAACCCCAAGGTATTCTCTGTAGCATTCACCATTTGTATCGTGGCCTCGATTGAGACCCTGCTTTGTCTGGAAGCGGTGGACAAGATTGACCCCTTCCTCCGCACCAGCGACCCCAACCGGGAATTGAAGGCACAAGGCGTGGGCAACATGGTGTCTGGTTTATTGGGTGGTTTGCCGCTCACCTCGGTGATTGTGCGCAGCTCGGCCAATGTGAACGCCAATGCACGCACCAAAACCTCGGCTATTTTGCACGGCTTTTTATTGCTCGTTTGTGCCGCCTTGATTCCAGCCATTTTGAACCTAATCCCGCTGGCAGCTTTGGCCGCCGTGCTGATCTTAACAGGATACAAACTGGCCAAAATATCGGTCTTCAAAGAAATGTGGGGCAACGGCAAATACCAATGGTGGCCATTTATCATTACCGTGGTGGCAGTGGTGTCTACCGACCTACTCACAGGTGTGGGAATCGGCCTGGCCGCCAGCGCCTTCGCCATTTTGCGTGGCAACCTGAAAAATGCCTATTTCTTCCAAAAGAAAGAATACCACGCGGGCGATTTGATTACCATCAAACTCTCCCAAGAGGTTTCGTTCCTAAACAAAGCCGCGATTAAACTGACCCTCGACCATTTGCCCGAAAACTCCAAGGTGCTCATTGACGCTTCGGATTCTGCCTATATCGATTTTGATGTACTGGAAAGCATCCGTGAATTTGCCAAAGAAAAAGCCCCAAAAAATGGTATAGAGTTGACACTCAAAGGTTTCCGAGATAAATATAAATTCTGGGAAGCCGATTTTGTGCACAGTGATCCAGATCCTCAGCCCTCAAAAGGTTGATGTCGGTTTATGAAGTTTATGAGGTTGATAATTGCGCTCGAAAAATTAGGATTCATCCATTTGCTAGGTACAATTATCAACCTCATAAACCTCATAAACCCAATCAACCTTTTA
>JALHPW010000621.1 GCA_022842255.1 Saprospiraceae bacterium
TTGGGTGCACCTTGACGATGAAAAACTTCAGGGCACCCATGCCCACCCGGCGCAGATTTTCACGCTTTTCGGCTTCGCTGAGCGTTTCGGCTTCGCCACGGTCCTTGGATTGTTCCGTAGCGATGCGAATCACCTCGGTTATGAGGTCGTCGGCATCTACTACCGTGCCTTCACGGGTTTTCATACGCCCGGTGGGCAGTTCTACCAGACCATACGAAAGATGGTGCAGGCCTGCTGCATACGGCTCGCCCAGTCGCTTTAAGGTTTCAAACAGCACCTGGAAATGGTAATTCTGCTCATCTGCCACCACGTATACATAGCGTTCGCAGCCCAACTCCGCATGGCGCATCCGGGCCGTACCGAGGTCCTGCGTGATGTACACCGAAGTGCCATCGGCGCGTAAAACCACTTTTTGGTCATGGCCAGCGTCGGTCAAATCCACCCAAACGGAGCCATCCTCCTTTTTGAAGAAAACACCGCTGGCCAATCCATCTTCCACAATGTCTTTGCCCAAAAGATAGGTATCGCTTTCGTAATACAGCTTGTCGAAAGCCACGCCGAGGTCGCCGTAGGTTTTGTCAAAGCCGGCATACACCCAGCCGTTCATTTTTTTCCAAAGTGCGAGGGTTTCCGGGTCGTGCGCCTCCCATTTCAGCAACATTTCGCGGACTTCCGCGCCAAGCACGGAGTGCTCATTGGCCCATTTATTCTTGTAATCCTTGAAAAAATCCTTCTCGCTTTGTTCGGGCTTGTGTTTGCTTTCAAAAATGGCTTTCGCCTCGGGGGTTTGTTGCCAGGCCTCGTATTCTGCCTTGCTTTTTTGCTCGAACAACACGTACCAATCGCCCACAAAATGATCGGATTTGATGCCGGTGGATTCCGGGGTTTGGCCCTCCCCAAACTTCAACCAAGACAACATGCTCTTGCAGATGGCCACCCCGCGGTCGTTGATAATTTGTGTCTTAACCACCTCATAACCAACCGCTTCCAAAATATTGGAGCATGACCAGCCGAGCAGGATATTGCGGATATGTCCTAGGTGGAGGGGCTTGTTGGTGTTGGGGGAGGAATACTCCACCATTACTTTTTTACCGTTCCGCCCTTGTCGGCCGAAAGTCGAATCCTGCACCACCGATTGCAGAAACCCTTGCCAGTACGCCTCGCTGATTTCGAGGTTCAAAAAGCCCTTGACCACGTTGTGGCCCTTGATTTCCGGGATGTTTTTGGACAAATATTCCCCGATTTCCGCAGCAGCTGCGTCGGGCGATTTTTTGGCCACCTTGACAAATGGAAAGATCACCACAGAGTAATCGCCCGTGAAATCGGGTGGGGTAGGGTTGACCAGTACTTTGCCGGGTTCGGTGGCTTCCCCGTAAAGTTGGGTTACGGCCTGCGCTACGGCGTTTTGGAGGGTAGAGACGATGTTCATAGTTGGGAAAAGAGGTGCAAAAGTAGGGTTTTGAATGGTAAAAAATGCCCCGTCAGCGAATCACTGACGGGGCATTTACAGCTATGAAATGATATGAATTATCAATTCTCCAAAGCCGCAGCGCCGCTCACGATCTCGCCAAGCTCGGTCGTGATGGCCTCTTGTCGCTTCTTGTTGTAGTGAATTTTCAAGGACTTGAGCAGTTCTTCTGCGTTTTCCGTCGCTTTGTCCATGGCCGTCATACGAGAGCCGTGTTCGGAAGCTTGGGTGTCCAACACACATTTGTGGAAGGCCAATTGCAGAATGCTGGGCACCAGGGTTTCCAGCAATTGTTGCTCGTCCGGCTCAAAAATGTAGTCCGCCTTCTTGGTTTTGGTACCCGCAGGCACCTCCATTTTCGGCACTGGCAACCACTGCTCCGCGGTTGGGAACACCGTTGCTGCATTTTTGAAACGACTGTACACAATTTCAATCGCGTCATATTTCCCCGTAGAAAACTCTTCCATGCGGCCGCGGGCTACTGCGCTCACGTTGTCGTAGGAAGGGTTGTCGTACACCGGAATAAAATCCTCGATGAAATTAATGTCGCGGAAACGACGACGGAAATAGTCAAATCCTTTTTTACCGATGAAAAGCATGGTCACACGGCCATCGCGGCGTTGTTTTCCATATTTTTCGGTAATCAGTGCCGTTGCTTCTTTGCAGATATTCGTGTTGAATGCGCCACAAAGTCCCCGGTTGGAGGTAACCACTACCACCAATACGTTTTTCACCTCCCGTGCTTTGCCGAAACTGGTATCGCCGCCGCCATCGAGGTTGGAGAGTATGTTGGAGAGCAATCGGTTGAGTCGATTGGCGTATGGGCGCACCTGCACAATGGCATTTTGCGCCTTCCTCAATTTTGCAGCCGACACCATTTTCATGGCCTTCGTGATTTGCTGCGTATTGATAACCGACTTGATCCGTTCGCGTACTTCTTTTAAACCGCCAGCCATATTGCTAATGTGGTCAATTTGATGAATTTGATAAATGTGGTTAATGTGGTCAATGTGTTGAATTTTTCACATTGACCACATTGAAATTATTGGCCACATTATTTCTTATATCCGCCTGCCAAATCCGCAGCCAATTCTTTCATTTTGGCGAGGCTGCTTTCTTCGAGTTTGCCTTTGCGGAACTCTTCCAACACGTCAGGAAGCTTGTTTTCCATGCGCTCGAGGAACAGGTGTTCGAACTCCTGAACTTTTTCGAGGGGCACATCGCGAAGCAGGTTGTTGGTGCCGAGGTAGATGATAGCAACTTGTTTTTCTACCGAAACAGGGCTGTACTGCGGCTGCTTCAGGATTTCCACGTTGCGGGCACCTTTTGCCAATACGGCTTGGGTGGCTACGTCGAGGTCAGAACCGAACTTGGAAAAGGCCTCCAACTCGCGGTACTGCGCCTGGTCGAGCTTCAGCGTACCGGCAATCTTTTTCATGGACTTGATCTGGGCGTTACCACCTACGCGGCTTACCGAGATACCCACGTTGATAGCCGGACGAACACCAGCGTTGAACAGGTTGGATTCGAGGAATATCTGTCCGTCGGTGATCGAAATCACGTTCGTTGGGATATACGCCGAAACGTCGCCCGCTTGTGTTTCAATGATTGGCAATGCCGTCAAAGAACCACCACCTTTTACCAAACCAGCTTTCACAAGGCTTGGGGGCAGGTCGTTCATGTCCTTCACCACTTCGGCGCTGGCAATAACTTTAGCGGCACGTTCGAGCAAGCGGCTGTGGAGATAGAACACGTCGCCAGGGTAAGCTTCACGGCCTGGTGGGCGACGGAGCAGCAAAGATGCC
>JALHPW010000622.1 GCA_022842255.1 Saprospiraceae bacterium
GAGGATACGGCCCTTGCCCTGGGTGAAGCGTTTGCCATGGCCTTGGGCGACAAACGCGGGATTGAACGGTATGGTTTTATACCCGAAAATGGGTTTGCTGGACTGCCCATGGACGATGCACTGGCCCAAGTGGCAGTGGATTTCGGCGGTCGGCCCTGGTTGGTTTGGGAAGCCACGTTTCGGCGGGAGCGGATTGGGGAAATGCCAACAGAAATGTTCCTGCACTTTTTTAAGTCCTTTTCGGATGCAGCCCGCTGCAACCTGAACATTCGTGCGGAGGGGGAAAACGAACACCACAAAATTGAGGCAATATTTAAGGCGTTTGCTAAAGCCTTGAAAATGAGCGTGAAACGTGATTTGCATAACCGGGAACTACCCACAACCAAAGGCGTATTATGAGCGAAGTAGTCATTGTCAAATACAACGCCGGGAATGTGCAATCCGTGCAAAACGCCCTGGGTAGACTTGGGGTTCAGGCTACTTGGACCGACCACCCGGAAATAATCCGAAGTGCCCGGCGCGTGATTTTCCCAGGGGTAGGGGAGGCCTCCTCTGCCATGAGACACTTGAAGGAACGTGGCTTGGATGTGCTTATCCGTAGTTTGGAACAGCCTGTTTTAGGGATTTGCCTAGGCCTTCAATTGTTTTGCAAGCACAGTGAAGAAAATGACACCACGTGTTTGGGCATATTTGACGTGCCCGTTCGAAAATTTGATAATCAAACCACCGGGCTAAAAGTGCCGCACATAGGTTGGAATACCTTGGAGGATTTGCAGGGGCCCTTGTTTAAGGATGTCCCTCAGGGAAGTTTTGCCTATTTCGTGCACAGCTATTTTGCCGAACAGCGCAGCGCAAGCGTTGCGACGACCGAGTATGGCGGGCCATTTTCCGCAGCCATCCAGCGCGATAATTTTTACGCCGTGCAATTTCACCCGGAGAAATCAGGCGAAATAGGCCAGCGAATACTTTCTAATTTCTTGAAAATCAAATAGGTTGTCCCATAAGTCACGTTTTTATTTTCACCGCAAAGACGCTGAGTTTTTGATAATCAACCTGTTGTGACTCTGTGTCTTTGCGCCTTTGCGGTGAAAAAGCATTTATGAGGCACCTTCTTAAAACATCAATATGTTAGCCAAACGCATCATTCCCTGTCTGGACATCAAAGACGGGCAAACCGTAAAGGGTGTTCAATTTGAAAACCTGCGCCATGCCGGCGATCCTGTGGAATTGGCAGCAGCCTATGCCCGTCAAGGGGCAGACGAATTGGTCTTTCTCGACATCACGGCCACCCAAGAGGGACGTGGCACTTTTGTAGCGCTGGTTGGACGCATCGCACAAGTGCTGGACATTCCGTTTACGGTAGGCGGAGGGATTCGGTCCATCGCTGAAGTGGAAGCCTTGTTGCAGGCGGGTGCTGACAAGGTGAGTGTCAATTCAGCCGCTATTCGCCGTCCGGAGTTGTTGAACGAACTCGCGCAAAATTTTGGAAATCAATGCATTGTATTGGCCGTAGATGCTCGTCCAAATGAGCAGGGCGACTGGATGGCCTTCCTGAATGGGGGACGGATTCCCACGGAACTGCATCTGCTCGACTGGGTTCGAGAGGCAGTAGATCGAGGGGCGGGCGAGATTTTGTTCACCTCCATGGCCCATGATGGAACCAAGGGCGGGTTTGCGCTCGACATGACCAAGGCTGTTTCAGAAGCGGTTTCGGTACCGGTTATCGCATCCGGCGGGGCTGGTAAAATGGACCATTTCCTGGACGTTTTCACCCTTGGCGCAGCCGATGCCGCCTTGGCCGCCAGTGTTTTTCATTTTGGGGAAATCCCGATTCCTACGCTTAAAAACTATCTATTTGATCATGGCATACCAGTCAGAAAGTAATCCACCCAATTTTGAAAAATCAGCCGACGGCCTGCTTCCCGCTGTGGTGCAGGACGCTGGAACAAATCAGGTACTCATGCTCGGCTATATGAACGCCGAAGCACTGGAAGTCACAAAGTCCAGCGGGTTGGTCACCTTTTTCAGCCGCTCCAAACAACGGCTCTGGACCAAGGGCGAAGTGTCGGGCAATCACTTACAGGTTCGGCAAATCCTGCTCGATTGCGACCAGGATGCGATTTTGATTAAAGCCGCCCCCCTCGGCCCTGTTTGCCATACCGGCACCGATACCTGCTGGGGCGAAGCAAACCAGCCCCTGCAATTTCTTTCGCAATTGGAAAATATTGTCCAACAGCGAAAACTGGATGCCCCTGAAGGCTCCTATACCGCCCAACTTTTTGCTGCGGGCATCCCCAAAATAGCTCAAAAAGTAGGCGAAGAAGCCGTCGAAACCGTCATCGAAGCTTTGGGCGACAACCGCGACCTTTTTCTGAACGAAACTGCCGATTTGCTCTATCACTTGATGGTCTTGCTGGCGGCCAAAAAGGTCCGACTTAAAGACGTTGAAGAGGTGTTGCGTGCAAGGCATACAGGTGTCTAGCCCCTGCCAAAGATTTCTAAAAACACCGTTTCATCGAAAATCCGTTGAAACAGCGAGCGTTCCCACTGCTTTTTGCAGTTTTGCGGACAAATCTACCTGTCAATGCATAAAAAATTTAGCCATTTCACTAGCCAATTCAACTGCCGTACCCTCGGTAAATTCGGATCAACACTAGCTTTCTTTTTGCTTCTTTCCATCCTCTTTCCAGGAAAAGCATTCACCCAAGAAAAGCCGGCGTTCAATTCTGAGACCCTGAAAACCATCCATGTCCGAAACATTGGCCCAGGGGCCATGTCGGGCCGCATCACGGCAATCGCCGTAGACCCTACCCATCCAGAAGTCATTTATGCAGGCGCAGCTTCCGGGGGCGTTTGGCGTAGCAAAAGTGGGGGCACCGCATGGGAACCTATTTTCGACAAAGCACCCACACAAGGGGTGGGCAGCATTGCCATCAACCCACGCAACCCGGATGAAATCTGGGTGGGCACGGGCGAAGGCAATCCCCGCAACTCGCAGGATTTTGGGATCGGGATTTTCAAAACCATCAATGGTGGAAAAGACTGGGTCTGTATGGGTTTGCAAAATACCCGCACCATCCACCGCATCGTGCTGCACCGCGACAACCCCGATGTGGTATTTGCCGCATCGCTTGGTTCTACGTACGGACCTTCCGCCGACCGTGGTGTTTTTAAAAGCACCGACGGCGGAAAAACTTGGAAGAAAACCCTGTTTGTCAACGATTTAACGGGTTGTGCCGACTTGGTAGCTGACCCGCAGAAC
>JALHPW010000623.1 GCA_022842255.1 Saprospiraceae bacterium
AGCCATTGATTCATCAAAAAACCAGATTCTCGTCTGCCGATTTGATGCGGCGCATATTCCGCGCGGCGGTTTGCAGGAAATTCGGGTTGAGTTCCTCCAAACGCGGTATGATCTGGTGACGCACAAAATTGCGCGCATAATCATCGGAAGCGTTGCTACTGTCTTCTCGCCATGCAATTTGGCTCGCTTCAGCGTAGGCCAGTATCTCCTCGCGGGTGGCGAAAAGCAAGGGCCGCAATAGTGGGACGATGAACGACGAACGATGAACGTGGAGGTTTTTCTGGACGGGAATACCTGATAAGCCCGGAAGGCTGGTGCCCCGAACAAAATTGAGCAAAGCGGTTTCCACGGAATCGTTCAGGTGATGGGCCGTGCAGATATTTGAAAAGCCTTGATTTTCAGCGAGTTCTACAAACCACGCATAGCGCAAATCCCGGGCAGCCATTTGGGTAGACAAGCCATTTTCATGGGCATATTCCTTTGTGTCAAAACGTTTTACAAAAAAAGGAACGCCAAAATTATCCGCTACTTGTTTCACGAAAGCCTCGTCCGCATCCGACTCCGCTCCCCTTAGCTGGAAATTGCAATGGGCAAAGGCAAAAGATAGCTTGGCCGAACGGAACAGGTGCGCCAGCACCATCGAATCCAAGCCCCCGCTAATGGCCAAGAGTGTGTTTGAACCCTCGCCCACTGGCAATTGTTTTGTTTTTAGAATCTTAAAAAAGCCCTCGAGCAAATCCATATTTAAAAGTCAAAATACCTTGTGGCCATGAAAAACACAATTGCCCTGCTCCTGCTTATCCTCCCCGTTTTTGCAAACGCCCAAATCACCGGAAAAATCACCGGAGATGATGGCGAACCGCTCCCCTACGCCACCGTTTATGTGCTCAACACCAGTAATGGAACCGTTTCCAATGCGGAGGGTGAGTACCGACTTAGCACCGGGAAAGGCCCGCAAGAGATTGTATTTCAATACATTGGATACAAACAGCGCATTGAAAAAATTACCGTGGGCGAAAAACCAGTCCGCCTGGACGTTCGCATGGAATCTTCCAATTTAGAGCTTGGAGAAGTGGTGGTTTCGTCCATCGACCCGGCGGTGCGCATCATGCGTGAAGTAATTGCCAAGCGAAGGTACTACAAAAAAAAGGTGTCGAACTACGCTTGCGACGTCTATATCAAGGGTTTTTACAAACTCGTGGATACGCCCAAAAAAATCTTTGGGGAAGAGGTGGGCAACATGGGCGGCACACTTGACTCTACTGGCACCGGGGTGGTTTATCTGTCCGAATCTGTGTCAAAAGTATGGTCGGAAGACCCGCCAGGCCGAAAAAAGGAGATTATGGTGTCTAGCAGGGTCAGTGGTAGCGAAAATGGATTTAGCCTCAACCGGGCTACTTTGACGGAATTCAACCTGTACGACGAGAAGATTGAAATTGAACGGGAAATCTTGTCCCCATTGGCAGACAATGCCTTCAATTATTATACTTTCAAGCACGCAGGCCGGTTCAGGAACGAACTCGGGTTTACGGTAGAGAAAATCAAGGTCATTCCCAAACGACCCGCGGACCCTACTTTTTCAGGTTTTTTGTACGTGGTGGACGAACTTTGGTTGTTGGCCGGCGCAGATTTGTCGCTTACGGGGCCTTCCATCAAACAACCGGTGCTCGACACGATGCGCATTCAGCAGCAGTTTGTGCCGCTTGGCAGCAACGAGACCTGGGGATTGTTGACACAGGTTACCAATTTCAAATTTGGCATTTTTGGGTTTAAGATTGCCGGCTTTTTCAACAGCGTTTTTTCAAATTATGAGATAAACCCGACCTTCCCAGAAGGACTTTTCAACAAGGAAATATTCAAGATCGACGAAAAAGCAAATGAGCAATCGGAGGCGTATTGGAAAGAAACACGTCCGGTACCGCTCACGGAAGAGGAGGGCAAGGACTATGTAAAAAAAGATAGCCTTCAATTAATCTGGAAATCAAAAGCGTACCTCGACAGCATGGATCGGAAAGGCAATCGCTTTAAATTCAACAATTTAATATTCGGATACACTTGGGAAAACTCTTTCAAGCGCACCTCGATTTCCTACCCCGCTGTATTCAATTGGCTACAATTCAACACCGTTCAGGGTATGTTGTTGGATATAAAACCAGAATGGAAAAAGGACGCTGACCAACGTGCCACCAAATTCTGGCGAGCAGTAGGCGATATCAATTATGGGTTTGCAGAGGAAAAACTCCGCGGCAATCTTCGGGTGCAACGTCGTTTTGAAAGCATTCGATTCAGAACGCTCAGCCTGGAAGGTGGAACCACTACCGCCCAATTCAACGACCGAAACCCAATTGGGCCACTGCTCAACACCAGCTATTCCTTGTATGGGAAGCGAAATTACATGAAAATCTACGACAAGACCTATGCCCGTGCAGAGTATAGCCAGGTGTTGACTACCGGATTGAGTTTGTTCTTGAATGCGGAATATACCCGTCGGAAACCCTTGACCAACAACAGCAATTATTCCTGGAACAAAAAAAGCGAACGGGAATACACGTCTAACGACCCCGTTCCGCCTCAAAATCCAGGTGAAACCGTAGGTTTCCCAGCTCCTGACATCTTTATAGTAGAGGCCCAACTTGATTTCAGGCCCAAACAACGGTATAGCAGCTATCCAAACTTCCGGGTGTATAGCAGTTCCGGCGGTTGGCCGGTCGCATCTATAAGTTACCGAAAAGCAGTGCCCATGGGGGGCACCGGTTGGGCGGATTTTGACCTCCTGCGATTTCAAATCCGTCAGAATGACCTGTCTTGGGGACTTGCAGGGTACACAGAGTGGAGCTTGCGCGGAGGACTATTCTTGCGCAACAAAAGCCTCTCGTTTATGGATTTGCACCATGTGATGGGCAACCAGACCAATTTTGGCAAACCGGACGAATATGTACGCAGTTATTTCATGTTGCCTTATTATGCCTACTCCACCGACCAACCGTATACCGAGGTGCATGCCCAACACCATTTGGAAGGCTGGCTGTTGGATAAAATACCCGGCATTAGGAAATTAAACTGGAAAGAGGTCTTTGGTGTGAATTTTTACTACACCAAACAACCTTCACGCGATCCTGCGTTTAATGGCAAACTTCCTTATTGGGAATTGAACTGGGGATTTGAAAATATTGGCTTTAAAGCCATTCGCCCACTCCGTATTGATGTGGTGTTTGGATTTTTTGGGAACGATTTCTACCACAGTGGGGTTAT
>JALHPW010000624.1 GCA_022842255.1 Saprospiraceae bacterium
TCCATGGGTAAATGGTTTGTTTAGGGAGCAAACATAGTATTCTGATTGGAATATGCGAATAAAAATTTGGGGTGGGGGCGATTAAACCCAACCTCAAAGGATAATCAGCTTTCCTCCATTGTTCAAACAGCCCTGCTAAACGGAGAATTGCGATATTTGTCCCCCTTGGATTTTAATCAATCTCCGCGGTGGCCTGGAGGTTTAGATGGAATTATACCCAACACTCAATTAATACCTACAAATCAATAATGTCACTTAAAAACCAAGTACGGATTTTAGTTACTGTCTTTGTGCTCCTACTCTTGGAGAATGGCTGCAAACAGCGAATTGTTGCACATAACAAGCTTATCAATGTGTATAACGGTAGCCAGCCATATAATGCAATGATGTACCTAAATCGGGACCATGGGTCTTGGGGGATGATAGTACGAGAAAATACGCTTAATGATACCGCCTTGATTGGTATTATGAAAGTTCCGCCTGGAAGATTAGGAAAACTCTTCCAGGTAGAATGTTTCTCAGATTCTATTCCCTTCAATTACCGACCATATAAAGCAACTAAAGGCAAATTGGTCATCGAGTATTTTTCGAGCGTGTATTGAATGAGATTTAAACGGTAGCCCAACACACGCTAGTTTCTTCAACCCTACAGACTTTTCAATGAAATTCTTCGCAATCATTTCGGTGTTACTCTTCACCACCTTTTCCACAAAATGTGGCAAAGAGCAGACCTCCATGAAGATTATAGCAGTAAAGGATGGTAGTAAGGAGTTTAGGGCAACGATGATAACTAGCCGTGATCATTCGACGATGAAGATAGTTATTCGAGAAAACACCTTGAATGATACTGCTATGTTCGGAGGAAATATGAAAATCCCCCCCGGCAGAACAGGCACGTTTTTTCAGGGAGATTGTTACATGGATTCGTTTCCTTTTATTTATCAACCTTACAAAGCAACAAAAGGTAGGCTAATCATAGCGTACTCTTCATTTTGAAAATGATGAACCTTTGCGGCAGCCCCTGCGCACGAGGGGCTGTCGCATGCTTTATGGTGCAAAAAAGACCCGAATACGAAGGGCCCTTAGGTTTAGAACGATGAAAAACAAACTAGTTACCGCTTTTACCGTAGCAGGAATCATTGCATCCGTAGGCTGGTTCATTTTCTGTTGGGAAGACCCCGACACTATAACCATCAAAATAACTTCTGAAACAAAAGCATTTTCCCAAGATGTTTACCCGCCAGGGCCAAATGTTTATGCCTTAAAGACATCTAAGATAGGAATGTGGGACGATACAATCATCCTGAATGGGATCAAACTACCTCCCCAAAAAGTAAAATACATTGGCAAACCAGTTGATTTTTACGGGGAAGAACCGTTTAAATTTTCCTTTGATCCGTATCGAGCTAAGCATGTAAAGCTTACGGTTATCTATGATTTTTATCAGTAAGGGATTTCCTGACCAATCGCCGTTGGACGTACCCTTACGCTGAAACGGATGAGGAGACTTAGCACATTTATAATAACAAACCGCCGAGGCGCAAAGGCGCAAAGCCTTGACTTTCAAACACTTCGCGACTCCGCGCCTCGGCGGTAAAAAATTAGCTCCCAGCCTCAATCCTGGCAACAATCTGCCCCAAAATGCCCACCAACTCCTCGCGGTTGGCTTCCACTTCAGCCATACTTTTGAAAGTAGCCAGGCGACGGTCCTTGTAGTTGCCCTCCAAAAGCCCGGAAGCAATGTCCACCACACTCGGGTGATGGAATACAAGCAATATCTCGTCCGGTTTTCTCGCCGGGGGACCAAAAGTCACGATGTCGTCCCGGTAAAAATAACTGGGCGCGTTCCATTTGATGCGCTCCGAAAGTTTGGGACTCGCACCCAGAATGATGCCGCGCAAGGTTTCGATTTCGGCTTTCATCGGGTGTTCGAGCGCAGCCATGTATTGCTCGACTTGTTCCGCGTCGCTTAACTTTTTTGCCATTTTTTCAATTTTAATCCGCCAGCCGCACCATGCAGCGAACGTCGGTGTCGTTTAGGTACCATTCCAGGCAATAGCCATGCGGGTCGATGCGCGGATCGGCCAACAAAGTCTGAAATGTGCGTCCAATACTCGGAATATCCGAATGAAAATTGGGGATCAGCACGCTCAGGTATTTTCCTTTTTTGATAAAAAACACGTCGCAGCCGAGGGTGTCGGCATCGTCGCTAGCGGTCATTTCGGTAGCGGCCTGGTACATGATTTTTCCCTGGCCTATCGGATAGGAAATGCCGAAGTATTTCCGCTCGGGCGAAAATTTCACAAGTGTATGCAGCTTTTCGTGGGCTGCCAACACCCCTTCCGGGAAGGATGTTGCGGTGACGCAGAGCGTGGTGATGTCCTGCTCAAGTTCGGTGATTTCAACCATGGGACTCTGCATACTTTTTGAAATTATCCAAAATCGCCTGCCAACCTGCTCGTTGCATCTCGTGAGCATTCATGTTCTCTGCGTCAAAGGTTTCGACGATGTGGGTATTGCCGCCGTCCGCCTGAAAAGTGATTTCTGCTTTCCGCCCATCGGCCATTGTGTAGGCAATTCGCTGATTTTCAATCACTTCGTCGTATACCCCTTCGAAATCAAAACTGAAACTGCCATCCTTTGCAGCCATAGTGAACACAAATTTGCCGCCCGGCTGAAGGTCGTTCGATGCTTTTGGGGTGTGCCAATCGTCGGAAGCGTTGTTCCATTGCATGATGTGTTCCGGACCGGTCCAGAATTGCCAGACTTTTTCGACGGGTAGGTTCACGGTGTTTTGGACCGTGATGGCCGTTTTTGCACCCTCGGGCTCCTGGGTCAATTTTTCGATTTCAATTTTGCGCATCTGCAACATAGCGCCCATCGCTCGCTGCGCTACGACCGGGTCAGGGTCGGCAAGCAGACGCGGCAGGGCTTCGGGGATGATTTGCCAGGACACGCCAAATTTGTCCTTGAGCCAGCCACACATACTTTCTTCTCCCCCATCGGCGGTGAGTTTGTCCCAGAAAAAATCCACTTCTTCCTGTCCACCGCAGTTTACCACAAAAGAAATGGCTTCATTGAAGGTAAACGCCTGATCCATAGGGTTATCCATGATCATGAAGGTTTGTCCGGCAATTTGGAACTGGGCATGTTTTACCGTGCCTGTCGGTCCTTCTTCCCCTTCCGCATAATGCTGGATGCCCGTGATGTTGGAATCAGAAAACAAGTCCGTG
>JALHPW010000625.1 GCA_022842255.1 Saprospiraceae bacterium
CATGTTCAAGCCAAAATTCCCACTGGCTCCTATCACTACCTCATCGTCATCGTCAAACCGATCCTTATATTCTCGGAGTCCAATAAAAGCACCCGGGCCGTAGTAAAAATTAAACTGAGGGCTACTCGTATTGAGCGGTTTGAACCAAAGCCCATGGACGTTCACAAAAAAGAAATCGTGTTTGTCGTCATTGATGTCCCAGGCAAGCAAGATGTCGAGCCGCAAAGGTTTTGTGCCCCGAAAATGCAGGTTGAGCCCCGTTGGGTCTCCAACCTGAAAACCGACACCAACTGAACCGCCTTTTTGAGCATAGAGATTGTTGGCGAATAAGAGGCTTAAAAGCAGAAAAAAGGCGCCCATTCTGCATACAGCAGCTAAACAGGGGCACTCAAATCGGTTTTTGAAAGTAACCATGGTAAGAAAACGTTGGTAATAATAAACGGACAAAGAACGTGGAAAGTGACATTTTGAGTGTGGAAACTTTAAAGCGCATCCATCCGTTTGCCTAAAACTCGCTTTCTTTGCGCTTCTTTTGCCTGAATTTGAATATGAGCACTGACAAAACACCCACCGAATCCCTCAATTTCCTCGAAGAAATCATCGAGGCCGACCTCGCTTCGGGCAAGTATAAAAGCATCCTGACGCGCTTCCCACCAGAGCCCAACGGCTACCTGCACGTGGGGCACGCAACCTCTATCTGCCTAAACTTTGGCCTCGGACTGAAATATGGCGGTGCAACGAACCTGCGCTTCGACGATACAAACCCCACTACCGAAGAAACCGAATATGTGGACAGTATTATAGAAGACGTTCGCTGGCTGGGCTTTGAACCTGCCAAAATCGTATATGCTTCTGATTATTTTGAGCAATTGTACGAGTGGGCTAAAATACTGATTCAGAATGGAAAAGCCTATGTGGACTTCTCTACCTCTGAAGAAATGGCGGCCTTAAAGGGTACCCCTACAGAGGCGGGCAAGGACAGTCCATACCGAAATACCACACCAGAAGAAAACCTCGCTTTGTTTGAAAAAATGAAAGCGGGTGAGTTTCCGGACGGGCATTGTACGCTTCGCGCCAAAATCGATATGGCTTCGCCGAATATGATCATGCGCGACCCCCTACTCTACCGCATCAAACACGCGCACCACCACCGCACAGGCGATGCCTGGTGTATTTACCCTATGTACGATTGGGCGCACGGACAGAGTGATAGCATAGAAAACATCACCCATTCTATCTGCACGCTGGAGTTTGCCCCACACCGGGAATTGTACGACTGGTGTATTGAACAATTGGGTATTTTCCCTTCCAAACAATACGAGTTTGCACGCCGGAACGTGTCTTATGCCATTACCAGCAAACGCAAGTTGAAACAACTGGTAGACGACCACATCGTACGCGGCTGGGACGATCCGCGGATGCCCACGATTTCTGGTTTCCGCCGTCGGGGGTATACACCAGCCAGCATCCGTGAGTTCTGCGACCGCATTGGTCTGGGCAAACGCGAAATGGTGGCAGATATGTCGCTGCTTGAATTTTGTATCCGGGAGGATTTGAACAAAACCTCTTTGCGTCGTTTTGCGGTGCTCGACCCGCTTAAAGTGGTGATTACGAATTACCCGGAAGTCCAAATTGAGCAATTGGAAACAGAAAACAACCCAGAAGCACCTGAAACTGGCCATCGCCCTTTGTCCTTTGGTCGTGAGCTCTGGATTGAGCAGGACGATTTCATGGAGAACCCTCCACCCAAATATTTCCGACTTTCGCCGGGTGGCATGGTGCGGCTAAAATCGGCCTATATCATTCAATGCCAAGAGGTTGTAAAGGATTCAGCTGGGAAAATCACTGAAATTCATTGCACCTATGTACCAGAAAGTCGCTCAGGACAAGATACTTCTGGCCTGAAACCCAAAGGGGTAATCCATTGGCTTTCGGCCAGTGATGCCGTGACCGCTGAGGTACGGCTTTACGACCGGCTTTTTCAAGTAGAAAATCCTGCGGCCGAGGAAGATTTCAAATCTACCATCAATCCGAATTCCTTGCAAGTGGTTGAAAATGCACTCATTGAGCCCGCATTGGCCACCGCTAGCCTGGGCGACAGGTTCCAGTTTACCCGGCTTGGCTACTTCTGCGCCGACCCGGATTCGACCCCCGGGAAAATGGTTTTCAACCGCACCGTCACCTTGAAAGATGCCTGGGCTAAGGAACAGGTTAAATAACGAGGTGCGCACTTCACATCCCTTCCAATTCAGGTTGTCGGTAGCGCAGCCAAAACTTTTGCAATGCCTTGATTTCGTAAGGCAAGTGGTAGATGCCGCTTTTGTAGCGAAGGCTGCTGAGTAATTCCATACTTCGACGTTGGAAGTTGGATAGTTTGGCATCCGACACGGTTGGGAACCGGCCATTCAGCACGGTCTCAAAAGCTTGGATATGGCGCACCATGGCCGGCGTGAGCCATGGGGTGAGCGGGTTGCGACGTTGGTCGAACTTTTCCCATTGTGGCGAAAGCCAGTCCTCCAATTTTTCAGGAAATTTAAATCCGGCCTTCGTGATTCGTTCGTACAGCTCAGAACCTTCTGTTGGGACTGGGGAGTAGATGTAAATGATAATTTCGGTGGCCGGATTGACCTGTTTTACCTTTTTGATAAACTCGATATCGGCTTTGATCTGTGCCCAGGCTTCGGCTTTGGTGTCGGCAGGGAAGCCCAATACAAAGGAATATTCCGGGATGATGTCGTGCTTTTTCATGCGCGCTGCAAATTCCAGGATTTGAGCGCCCGTTTGTTTCCCGCCCTTGTCCATTTGTTTTAAAAGGGCATCGTTTCCGGTTTCTGCGCCAAAAAATATCATTTTACAACCGGCTCTGCGCATCAGGGAAAGGGATTCGTCCGAGTATTGGTCGATGGTGTCGATCCGCCCTTCCCCCCACCATTCCATGCCTTGGTTGAGCATCAAATTAGAAAATTCAACCGTTCGTTTTTCGCTAACAAAGAAGTTGTTATCGTGAAATTCAATACTGTCAGCGCCCCATTTTTCTTTTACAAACTGAATGTCTCGAAATATGCCTTGGGCTGATTTACCCCGCCAGCGCGCTTCAAAGATTGGGACGACCGCACAAAAGGAGCATTTGAACGGGCAGCCCATGCTGCTGTGGTATGCCAGGGTTTTTCGCCCCAGAAAAGTAGGGTTGAGGTACCGCGACAAGGGATAAAACTAGATCGGAAGAGC
>JALHPW010000626.1 GCA_022842255.1 Saprospiraceae bacterium
TGATGATTTGAGTGATTGAAACTCCTGATTTTTGGGTGATTACAAAGCTCCAATTTTCAAAACCACTTTAATCACAGTATATATTGGGCATGACGGATGAGTCCATCCTATATTGTAAACACACAAAAATATTACCTTCGCTCAATGCACACGCACACGCTTTTCGAACTCAACGAACACATCCGACGGGTATTGGCGCTCAACTTCCAGCAATCGATTTGGATTGTGGCGGAACTTGCCCAGGCCGGTGAATCGCGTGGGCATAGGTACCTCGATTTGGTGCAAAAAGGCGAGTCCGGGGAGGTCATTGCACAAGCTCAGGCAGCCTTGTGGGCTTCTGAATTCCGACAAATCAATGCTCGTTTCCCGCTTGGCCTTACGCCTTTGCTACGGGAAGGATTGGAACTTCGGATGCAGGTCAAACCAGAATTTCACGAACGTTATGGGCTCAAACTGCACATCACCGACATCGATCCGGAGCATACTTTTGGTCAATTGGACCAGCTCCGCCGACAAACCATCCAAACCCTTCGGAAGCAAGGTTTGCTGGACCTCAACCGCAGCCTTGCATTGCCACTAGTGCTCCAGCGCATCGCCGTAATCAGTAGCGAAAACGCAGCTGGATTGCAAGATTTTCGAGAACATTTGAGCGGTAATTCATTTGGCTATGCCTTTGATTGTCAGATTTTTACAGCAGCAGTGCAGGGTAAAAATGCTGAAACGGAAATCAAGGCAGCCTTGGATAAAATTGCCCTGAATTCCAACCAATTTGATTGTGTGGTCATCGTGCGCGGGGGCGGTGCGCGACTGGATTTGATGGCTTTTGACGGATTGGAACTCTGTCAAACTGCAGCCCAAATGCCTTTGCCGCTACTGGTCGGCATCGGGCACGATGTGGATGAAACGGTGCTCGACCTGCTGGCCCATACCTCGCTCAAAACACCCACCGCGGTGGCCGATTTCCTGGTGAACCACAACTTGATTTTTGAAGGAAACATCCTCGAAGCTGCTGCTGATTTGGAAAATATGGCAAAGCATATCGTACAAATCAAACAGATGGAACTCGAACGCAGCGAAGCTGCCGTCCGTTTTGCGGCCCGGGAAAAAATCCTGGAGGCCATTCGCCAACTAGATTTTATCGAAGAAAAACTTCCCGTATTCGTCGCCCAAAATCTGCGTGAACAATATCGGGCACTGGATAACCTGGAAGCGATTTGCCAGAACCTACATCCGGAAAATGTGCTGCGCAGAGGCTTCAGCATCACCTTGAAAAATGGGAAAGCCATTACCTCCTCGGCAGAAATCGAGCCAGGAGATGCCATAGAAACTCGCTTAAAGGAAGGTTTTTTGATATCTAAGGTGGTATAAGTTGGAGACTTCTAGTCAGGAGTACCAAATATTTCCCAGAAAATTAGACATTTGCCAACCTCACTTGCCAAGTCGTTTGGGTTTTGGAAAACAACTTTTCCAAGCCTTCGTTTGTAGCGCATTCCCCCAAAGCCTGTATCTGTATCGATGAAATATCAATCCGCCTTAGCCACCGTCTTATTCTTTTTGGGGTTCCATGTCCTTTCCGCTCAATCCGTAGCCGAGCTGGAAGCAAGATTCAACCGCTCGACGTCGAAAAACGAGCGCATGAACTATGCCTACCAAATTGCTGAAAAATCCATCACTGTCAATGCCAAAAAAGCTTCTGATTATGCCTTAAGGGCCAATCAGCTCGCGGTAGAAATCGGCGATAAAAGAAAAGAGGCCGATGCCGCCGTGTTGGCCGCCGATGCCGAGTACCGCCAGCGCAATTATAAAGAAGCCGCCGGACGTTTTAACCGCGCTTGGAATACGTCCCGCAACTATGGATTTCGAGATTTGGTACTCACCAGTTCGGAAAAATTGCAGGATATTGCCTTGAAACAGAACGACTTACGGGAGGCACTCAAGTGGAGCAGTGAAACGGTGAAATACCTAAAAGATTCAGGTGGCGGCGTACGGGGTGGTGGGGAATCGCTGCGAAAACTGGAGAACCAATTGGCCGCGGCAGAATCAGACAATCGTGCCTTGCGGGAACAATTGGCAGCGGCTACCGGCCAAACCCAAATCCTTGCAAACACCTACCAAAGCCAGCTCAAAGAGGTAGAGCAAAAAACCCAACTCGTGCTCACGGAAAAAGAAGCAGCGCTGAGCCAGGTCTCCAAAGAAAAATTGCAAGCCGATTCCGCAGCCCGTGTTTTTTCCCTTCGGGTGAAAAACCTGACGGAAGATCAGATGATTGACTCTATCGTCACGGCGCAGCAAGAACGAGAACTTCAAACCCAAAAGGCCCAGCTTGCAGAGGCCGAACTGCTTCGCGAGCAAAGTGAAAACATCCGGAACATTCTTGGTCTGGTGGTGATTTTTGTGCTCTTCCTTGCAGGACTTTTTTACGCCCGCTTTCGTGCTAAAAAGCGCACCGCCAACGAACTGGCTGAAAAAAACGCCCTGATTGAAGAAGAACAAAAACGCTCCAATAGCCTCTTGCTCAATATTTTACCGCCCGCCATCGCAGAGGAATTGAAAACCCGCAATAAGGTGGCTGCCCGCAAATACGACCAGGCCACGGTGATGTTTGTGGACTTTAAGGGCTTTACCAACGTAGCCGAAAAACTGAGTCCTGAACGATTGGTAGAAGAACTTGACCTTTGTTTTTCCAATTTCGACAACATCATCAGCAAGTACAGGATTGAAAAAATAAAGACCGTGGGCGACGCTTATATCTGCGCAAGCGGCCTTTCGGACATGAACGCTAGCCCTTCCGATATGGTGAAAGCAGCCCTCGAAATGCAGGATTTCCTGCTTGGCCTCAAAGCCGAGCGACAGAGTCAGGGTTTGCCACATTTCGATGCCCGCGTAGGCATTCACACCGGACCCGTGGTAGCAGGGGTGGTGGGCGCCAAAAAGTTTGCCTACGATATCTGGGGCGACACGGTGAACACCGCAGCCCGACTTGAAGAACAATGCGACCCAGGCCGTGTCAACGTCAGCGAAGATGCCTATTGGCTTGCCAAGTATGAGTTCGAGTGGCAACACCGCGGTAAAATTGCCGCGAAGAACAAGGGCATGATGGACATGTACTATGTTACGGGGTTGAAGCAGTATTAATCCAAGTTCAACTAAGAGGCCGTCTCAAAAGGTTGATTTGGTTGATAAAGTTGATGAAGGTTTATTTTTTGCATCCTAAAA
>JALHPW010000627.1 GCA_022842255.1 Saprospiraceae bacterium
AATTGAATATTTTGATAAAGCGCTCAACATAAACCCTCAAAATATTGATGCATACCACAATAGAGGGATTTCCAAACAAATGCTCGGAGATGAGCATGGGGCTATAAATGATTACAGCCAAGCAATTGCATTAAAACCTAATGACTTTGATTCCTATACCAATAGGGGCGTTTCAAAAATGAGGCTTGGAAACTATGAAGCCGCTATTGAGGATTTAAAAAAAGCAATTGAAATAAACCCTAAGTTTGGATTGGCGTTTTCAAATTTAGGAAATGCCTACAGGTCAATTTATGACTTTGACAAAGCCTGTGAAGCTTGGACCAAAGCGCTTGAATTGGGAAATGAAAGTTGTAAGGAAAAGATTGAAAAAAATTGTCTCTAAAATAACTGTTTATACTTTGATGAAAGTGATTTTAATGATTTGAGTGATGCAATTATCTGATTTTAAGATGATTAAAGAAATCCGGCATTCAAAATCACTTTGCGTTGACTATAAAACCACCACAAGTAACAATACGATTTTGAAACACACAGCTATCATTTTACTAGCAATCTGCTATTTTTCCCTCCAAAGCACCGCTCAGGTGCGACTCCAATGGAAGGTTACACCCGCCAAAACCTTGTTTTACAACGTGGTATTGGATGTTGCCAACACCACAGATTTTTCCATAGGAGATGCGGATATACCCGCAACAACCATCACCAAGGAAGCCGCACAAAACTTCTTCGACCTCTTTGGGGAAAAGCCCTGTTATGCCATCCTCCGCAACAAATCCAACCATCTGGTGGATGTCAAAATATCCCAACGGCTGGAAGACAGCGGCCTGGATGAAAAAACCTTGGATGCCTATAAAAACCAGCTTGGCCTGGAAGAGAACGTACTCCTCCGAGGGATGGTCTATGCAGATGGCGGAATCAGCACGTATTTCCTTGAAAATCAACAGAAATCGCTGTTGTCGGCCGGTTTTGAATTGCCCAGCAAAGCCATCTCGAAAGGAGACACCTGGAGGATTGATTTTAGTTGCCTGGATTTGGATGGCATCGTCATCACCGATACCATTTCCAGGAAGACGCTGGTCAAGGCCGAGGAATTGGAATTTGTGGGAGGAGATACCCTCGTCACCATTTCCTATGATTTATCCGAATTTATGCAGGGTAAAAGGCAATTAACGAAGGATAAATTCAAAGACATGGGCTTTGATGTGAACTATATCGGGTTGGGAAAGTTTTCCGTGCTGCAAGGTCGCTGGCTGGAATACCATGCAGTGTTTACCCTGGAGACCTTTGGGCTCATGAATGGCAAAATGAAGGGGATTTTTGTGATGAGGCCGGTGGAGGACATCCCGGAGGCTTACAAGAAATTTTAGCAGGTCAGACACACTCTAGTGTCGAAACCTATAAGGTTTTATTTGCCCCATTCACCTCCTTGCCAATAAAGTGGTGTAAATGCGCAAATTTGCTAAGTTTTAAATCAACCAACCCATGCTTGACAAGTTGACCCAACACCCCAAAAAGATTTTCCTCATCGACGGCATTGGAGGCCTTGTGACAGCAACCCTGTTGTACGCCCTGCTGGCCAGGTTTGAACCTTTTTTTGGTATGCCACGCTCGGTTTTGTATTGGCTTTCGGGCATCGCTTGCCTGTATGCATTGTATTCAATCACTTGCTATTTCCTCCTAAAAGACAATTGGAAACCCTACCTCCGGGTCATTGCCCTGGCCAACCTGGGCTACTGCTGCCTGACATTTGGATTGTTGTTTTACCATGCCCAAAGCCTGAGCATTTGGGGCTTTGCCTATTTTTTGGGCGAAATTGCGATCATCCTTGCCTTGGCCCGTATAGAGTGGCGGCTTGCTTAATCGGTCATTTGCTGGCCTGGGTCGATTGTGCGATGGCTTCATTTGCCAACCCTATATTTTTGCGCGGTTACAAAGCGGTCTAGCACAGCCATCCAGAAGCATCCATGGGGTTTTATTTTACACTGCAGTACCGGCGTATTGGCAGACAATTGAAGGAATCCGGCATCCATCCAGTTTTGGGTTTGCTGCTCCTAGCAGTGGGTTTTCTTGGCTTGTCGAAATACCTGTTTTACAAAACCGAGCTTGCGCCCTGGATCTATGTGTTGCTTGCCCTATCCGCCCTACTCCGACTTGGGGCGCCCGAACGGACCGACCGGCTTCGATTGATTTTTGGGAAACTGGACTTTTATCGGGTCCGTTTCCTCGAAAATAGCTTCGCCGCCCTGCCTTTCGCGGGTTTTCTGTTGTTAGAGCGGCAATTCATTTTTGCAATTGGGCTGCTTCCTGTAGCCCTGTTGGTCGCGATGGTTAAGGGCCAACCAGCACTAAACATCAGGACCCCTACCCCATTTTGGAGGTATCCTTTTGAATTCATCATAGGGTTTCGAAGTGCCTGGTGGTTGATTGCCCTAAGTTATTTTCTGTGCGCCCAAGCCATTCATGTGGGCAATTTCAACCTGGGTTTGTTTTCCCTGGCACTCTGTTTTCTACTGGGTATGTCCTTTTATTCCAAACCCGAGCGGATGTATTTCGTTTGGATTTTTGCCTTCGACGGACCTGGTTTTTTGAGACACAAAGCCATCACGGGCCTGATTTGTGTCTCCATCTTGAGCGCTCCGGTGTTGTTTGCGTTGTATATGGCCTTCCCCGACAAAGCGCTTGTCACTACGGCAGTGCAAGCCTTGGGTTATTGCTACCTCTGTTCGATGGTGGTAGCAAAATACTCCGCCTTCCCCAAGGAAATGAATGTTCCGCAAGGCCTATTGTACGGACTCAGCCTTTGGCTGCCGCCGATGATACTGCTTGTGGTGCCCATTTTTTACATCCAATCCAAACGCAGGTTAACTTCCATTTTAGGATGAAATCAATCAGAAATCTATCAAAATCCTACGGAAGCAAGTCCGTTTTGCACAATATCAACCTCGAATTTGAACCGGGGAAGGTGTACGGAATCGTAGGGGAAAACGGCGCCGGAAAAACCACCCTGTTCCGGTGCATTGCAGGCATGGAATCTTATCAAGGAGAAATCGAATCGGCATTTGAAAATCTGAAAAACCAACTGGGTTTTTTACAAACCAATCCCGATTTCATGTCCAAAATGACCGGCTGGGAATATTTAAAACTGCTCTGTACGGCCAGAAAAATAAAGGAAGACGATTTTGAGCAGCAAAACATATTAGATCGGAAGAGCG
>JALHPW010000628.1 GCA_022842255.1 Saprospiraceae bacterium
TTTCCTGTTTTCCTGTTTTCCTGTTTTCCTGTTTTCCTGTTTTCCTGTTTTCCTGTTTTCCTGTTTTCCTGTTTAATTTGATTTTTCCTGTTTTAATCCAAATTCATGTGACGTTTCCCCCACTTGCTGCGTTAAAAGCGAACTTCGGTATTTTTGCATCCGAATATTCACCAAAAAGATTCTCCCATGACTCGATTTGCCGCAGCTGCATTTTTCCTTGTTTCGTTTTTAAGTCTTGATAGTCAGTTGTTTGCACAAGATTTTCGGGTGCAGATTGCGGCTTATGGCGAGCGAATGAAACCGGATTTTTTCAAGGAGCGCGGTATCGAGAATTATGTGGAAACCACAGACCAGCTTGGTCTGTACCGTTATTTCGCCGGCGCTTATCATACCCGCGACGAGGCGGAAATCGTTCGCAAGGAAGTGGCGGCCAAGGGTTTTCCTTATGCGTTGATCATTGATTTGGAGGAGCAGCGGGTGCTGTGCGGCGCGGGTTGTCCGTATTTCCGGAACGGAACGGTGTACGTCAAAGACCCGCAGCGACAGGAAACGACCAACACGATTTATTTTGAATTCGGACGCTACAGCCTCACCCCGGATGCGAAGGTGGTGCTCAATCGTTTTTATGAACAATTGCGCGATAATCCTTCGCTCAAGCTCAAAATCCACGGCTTTACGGATGGGGTTGGCAGTGCGCAAGCGAATCTGAAACTCTCCGCCAATCGCTCCCGTTCTGCTCGTAACTACCTGGCATACAAGGGAATCCGTGTGGACCGGATGTTGATGGAAGTGTTCGGCGAGGCTAACCCGATTTTGGCCAACAAAGACGAAGGAGATGACCGCACCGATGCCCCCGAGAACCGGAAATGGAACCGTCGGGTAGTGCTTTTGCTGGTCAATGATTTTGGCGAGGCGGCTACGGATGATTCGCTTCTTAACAAGTAACAAAATTCAGGTACAGAAAACGGGGTTATTCACCGGGTGGCTCAAAGTCACCCGGTGAATAACCCCGTTTTCTGTGGGAATACTTGCAACTGGTTCTTTGAACTTTAAACAGCAAGTGCCTTAAGCGCAAACTTGATCAAGTCTTCCACTTTGGCCACGTTCGGGTTGTCGCGAATCACCGAGTTGAGCGCCTTTTGAACAGCTATTCGGTTGAAACCCAGTGCCATCAGGGCCGAAAGGGCTTCTTCGCGCACCACATTGTCTACCATCGAAGGTAGCAGGGTAGGCGCATCGGGGGCCTCCTTGGCGAGTTTGCTTTTGAGGTCCAGAATGATTTGTTTGGCTGTTTTGGCGCCAATTCCTTTCACTTTTTGCAGCACATGCGCCTGTTCGCCGATGACGGCGGCGCGCACCTCGTCCACGGTCATGGAAGAGAGGATCAATTGGGCGGTGGTAGCTCCCACGCCGGTTACACCGATGAGTTGCACGAACATGCCGCGTTCCACCTGGGTGGCAAATCCGAAGAGCGTATGTGAATCTTCCTTTACAATCAAATGCGTGTACACCGTGGCGCGCTCCTGCCCTTGCAAAGCGGTAAACGTGCTGAGCGGGATGTTCACGTGAAAGCCTATCCCATTGACTTCCAAGGTGATAAAGGCTGGTGAACGGTAGGTGATTTCTCCTTTTAGGTATGCGTACATCGGGTGTTGGATGTATGAACTATGATGTATGATGTATGGCGACGGGGCTACTTTTTTCCGGTCTTTTCTACGGTCAGGCCGACGGATTGTAGGCCGGGGAGAGGGTCTCGTCGGCCAAATTGCTCCAGGGTAATGGTATATTCGCCTGCTTTTTCAAAAAAAGCGTTTTGCTGGATGGGAATCTGCGCGTTGCAGGTGCCACCGGAACATTTTCCTGCGGGGTTGCCAATGGGGTCAAAAAAGTCGAAAGAGAGCGGTTTGCTCAAGCGTTTTCCATTGGGGAAACGGGTGTAAAACTTCACGTAGATATTCTGATTTGGAAAGGAATCCGCGTATTCAAAATTGACGGAAAGGTTGTACAGCGCTGTGGTATCGCTCACCGTAAACTTGAAATCCAGGGTGTCGCGGTAAGCCCATTGTCCATTTTGGATGGTTTTTTCTTCCTCAAAAAGGTAGTTTGGGCCACAGGCGGCAAGGCTGAAAACGAGGAACGACAAGAGGATAAAAGGGTATTTCATGCAATTATATGGCTAGTTTTTCGCAACTTATCACAATGGCTGGGGGGATATTGAGTGCCACCAATTCCACATGGAGGTTGCCAAAAATGCGACGATACAGTCGGAGTAACAAGGGTGAATAGTGAAACTGGATAAAACGGCCACCGCCGCGCAACCATTTTTGACATTCCCTTGAGATGCTTTCCGTAAGCGATTCGGGCAGCATGACAAATGGGATTCCGGACACAAAATAATCCACTTCCGTGATGCCTAGGGTTGCAAAATGTTGCCCCATGTTTTCGGCCGAGTCGTGAATGATGGTCATGCGCGGGTCGTTGAAGGTGGAGCGGATTTTTTCCACAAAAACCGGGTTGATCTCAAAGATGATGAGTTTCGCGTCTGGCCCAATCCGATTGAGGATGAAGCGGGTAATTACCCCATCCCCAGGGCCCAACTCCACCACAGTCTTGGCTTTTTGAGGGTCAATTTTACTGGCCACCGCCCGACACAAGAAGCGCGAACTAGGCGAAACGCTCCCCGTAGAACGCAGGTTGCGTAGGCTTTCCCGAAGGAACTCGATGCGATGCTTTCCCACTGAATGTTGAGCGTTGACTATTGACCTTTGACCTTTGACCTTTGACCGTCCCCCTAACCCCTAACCCCTAACATACCCTGCAAGGTCGGGATACTTTTTCAGAAGTGCTACTGCTTCTGCTTTGGAGATTCGGATGCCGTTTAGGTAGGCAATCACGCTTGCTTCTGCAAAGCCTTGATTCTGAAGCTCTTTACGAAGTTGGACGGCTTCACCGTACTGTTTAAAAAGGCCTGCGGTATATCGATAGTTTCCGGTTCCGGGCTGTGTTTCAATCATTAAATCCCCAAACATGGCGATGGCGTCGTTGGTCAGGATTTGGCGCGTGACAGCCGCTTCTACCTTATAAGAAAGTCCCGTACTGGCCTCATCGAGCCGATTTATGGCGGGTGAGGCCATGATTTCCGAGACAAACGGACGCTCTACCCGGAGTTGTAGTGGTAGGGGTTCCACCGTAGTCAGGGTCATTTCAAGC
>JALHPW010000629.1 GCA_022842255.1 Saprospiraceae bacterium
CCGACAAATCACTGGGTATGGGCATGGCCGTTTCAGCCTATAAATAATATTGTAAAAATGGGATAGACACCCACCATACCCTGTAAGCTTTTATCCCAAAAACCGACTCCAAGCCTGGAGGGACACGCAAGTAATTTGTGTTTTCCTCAAGAAGGCACAATTGGCATAATCCGCCGCAAAACAACAAACAAACCTATGCGCCTGATTGCCTAGCCGTTTTCGGGCTTGGTAGTCAGGCTTTTTTTAATAAACCAACACAATGATCGAAGTAAAAAAGCATGGGGTCATCCTAAGCAAAACCGATTTGGGTTTTGAAAATGCCGGAGTGCTAAACCCAGCCGCTATACAAGAAGATAATACCGTACATATGTTTTACAGAGCGGTACGGAAAGGAAACTACTCCACGATTGGTTATTGCCGTTTGGAGGGGCCGTTCACGGTGGTTGAACGATTTGATACACCGGTGCTTTTCCCGCAGTTGTCGTACGAGTCGCAGGGGGTTGAAGACCCGCGGGTGTCGAAAATTGATGGATTGTATTACCTGGCGTACACCGCTTACGACGGACTGAATGCATTGGGTGCCTATGCCACCACAGAGACCTTGCCACATTTTGAAAAAAAAGGCATTCTTACCCCACAGGTAACCTACGATGATTTCAGGCGACTGGCAGAAAGCAAAGGCTTGGTCAACGAAAAATACCTGCGTTACAACGGCCACCCCGTTTCCCATGGTGAAACAGATAAAAAAGCACTTGTCTGGGATAAAAACGTGGTCTTTTTCCCCAGGCGGATTGAGGGTAAACTGGTTTTCCTCCATCGGATAAAGCCCGATATCCAGATTGCTTACGTCCAAGAAATGACTGATTTGACACCAGCATTTTGGGAGGATTACTTCCTGCGCCTTCACGAACACATCTTGCTGGAACCCAAACATCGCCACGAGATCAGTTATATCGGCGGCGGTGCTCCACCCATTGAAACAGAACACGGTTGGCTGGTGATTTATCACGGTGTACATGATACCGCAGCGGGTTATAAATATGTTGCCTGTGCGGCTTTGTTAGATTTGGATAACCCCTCGAAAGAACTTTCCCGGCTGCCCCAGCCATTGTTTTCCCCCGAACATGATTATGAATTACGCGGAGAGGTCAACAATGTATGCTTCCCAACCGGCACCGCATTGTTCGGCGATGACCTCTATGTCTATTACGGTGCTGCAGACGAACAAATCGCCTGTGCTTCTATGAGTTTATCGGGCCTTCTGGCGGAATTGCTTGCCTTGCAAAAAGCTTAGAGTGTGTCTGAAACCCGGTTTGCGATTTGATGGCCGGGGTGCCGTGTTTTGCTTCATAATATAAATACTATGACCATGAATAACAATTTGGATAAGAACCTCCCTGAGATATTATTGATCAGTTCTTACCCTCCTCGGGAATGCGGCATTGCTACTTTTTCGCATGACTTGCTATCTGCTTTGCGCAACAAATTTGTGGAGTCGTTTTCGCTCTCCGTTTGTGCCTTGGAGGCAGCGCAGGAAAAACACGAATACCCGCCTGAGGTTAGATATGTATTGGAGACCTCCGAACCACAATCTTATCAGGATTTGATAGCTGCCATTCATCTAGACACTCGGATAAAACTGGTATTGCTTCAACATGAGTTTGGTTTTTTCGCGGCGCTGCCTGAAAAAGACTTTTTGCGCTTCTTGCATCAAATCCAAAAACCACTCGTTTTGGCTTTCCATACCGTATTGCCCAATCCGAATGAGGCCCTGAAAGCCAAGGTTAGGGACATGGCTTTGGCATGCAATACCATAGTGGTAATGACCCAAAATGCAGCACAAATCCTTGTGAATGAATATGGTGTCCCAGAATCGAAGATAACGGTCATTGCCCATGGCATCCATTTGGTGCCTCACTTGGGCAAAACCATTTTGAAGAATAAATATGGATTGACCGGTCGGAAGGTGCTTTCTACATTTGGGCTCATCAGCTCTGGAAAGAGCATCGAAACCACCTTGGACGCCCTGCCGGGAATCGTGGCCGAAAATCCTGCGGTGATGTTTCTGATCATTGGGAAAACCCACCCGGCCGTGGTCAAACACGAGGGCGAACAATACCGCCGAATGCTGGAGTCCAAAGTGCGCGACTTGTCGCTCGAAAACCATGTGCGGTTCATCAACGCGTATTTGCCACTCCAGGAATTGCTGGAGTACCTGCAACTGACCGATATCTACCTGTTTACGTCCAAGGACCCAAACCAGGCAGTGAGCGGCACTTTTTCGTATGCCGTGAGCTGTGCGTGTGCCATCATTTCCACTCCTATCCCACATGCCAGGGAATTGCTGCGCGACGATGCGGGAATCCTAATCGATTTTCAAAATTCTGCACAACTCTGCGCGGCCGTAAACCGCTTGCTGCGCGATAGTCCTTTGCGTAAAAGCCTGATTAACAACGGATTGCAACGCGTTATTTCTGCCGCATGGGAAAACACGGCCATTGCGCACGCCCTGTTGTTCAAAAAACTCAGCCCTGCCGACATGGCACTGCGATACAAGTTGCCAGAGCTTAACCTGGGGCATTTAAAAAAAATGACCACCCCATTTGGCATGCTTCAGTTTTCAAAAATCAACCACCCCGATCCGGGTTCCGGGTACACCATCGACGACAATGCCCGAGCCATGGTGGCCATGTGTATGCATTATGAATTGTTTGGGAACAAAAAAGACTTGTCCCGCATTCAGACCTACCTTGATTTTATCACGTATTGTTTGAAGCCCGATGGTTCATTCCTGAATTACGTCGACATCGACGAAGAATTTACCACACAAAACCAGGAGGTCAATCTGGACGATTCGAACGGAAGGGCCATCTGGGCCCTGGGTTATATTATCTCAAAACGCCAATTCCTGCCGAAGGCCCTGGTGCAACAGGCAGAATGCATATTTGAACAAACCCTTCTCCATATCGAGTCGATACACTCTACGCGGGCTATGGCATTCTCTATCAAGGGATTGCACTATTACCTCAGCGTAGTGCCGTCGCCCAAAGCCCACCAACTGTTGGAAACCTTCGCCAACCGCATCGTTCAAATGTATCGACATGAGGCGGAAACAGGTTGGCACTGGTATGAAAGTTATCTCACCTATGGCAACAGCACCATCCCTGAGGCCATGTTGTGTGCCTGGTTGAGCACCGGAAAATATATTT
>JALHPW010000630.1 GCA_022842255.1 Saprospiraceae bacterium
TGCTCATGTCAACGGTCAAAGTAGAAGCTGCGCCACCAGCGGCCGCGTACACCGAAAAGGATCCCGTATAAGCGAAAAGATTGAGCACACGTTTTCCAGCGGCTTCCTTGCGCACCATCTGACGGGTATTGCGGTGGTCGAGAAACAGGCCGACATCCAGGTAGTCCGCCGGACGAATCATAAAATTCAGACCGTTTTCATGCACGATATACTCCGCGCCAGCGCGTGAAAACCGCTCATATTGCCTGAGGCCCTTTTGGCGCTGCCGATATTTTAAAAAAATACTATCCGGGTGAATATCAAGTACTTCTGAGGTAACCTGAACACATTCAGACAACCAGGCCGAATGCTGGTCGGGGTCCATACCATGGTCGCGCTCATATTCGGCTATGTGCGCAATGCCCTCATAAACATCCACAGCCAGTGGTGTTCCAGGGATGTCATTGTCGTATACCCGAAAACAGGAAATGCCCTGCCGCCTCGCCCATTTCCCATAGTGCCGGAAGTTTTTGGTCAGCCGGTTTTTGAATGGTTCGAGCCGAGAGGTTAGGATTTTGGGTGTCATTTCGTCATTGTTCGTCATTTCGTCATTGTTCACATTGACCACATTTATCAAATTGTCCACATTTATTTAGGTTTCCAATCCACGCCCATGCGTTGGGCATATTCTTCCAATGGTTTAAGTCCTACCTCGGCTCTGCGTTTGTTTACGTTTGGTTCGTCCTCAATGGTGTAAAATTTCAAGCCGCCTGTGGCATCATCGGGCACCACTTGAGAGCCATAAATTTGAGGTTCTCCATTGTTCATTTTAATTCGGTCGACCAATAAGGCCCAGGCCCTTTTGTTCATTTCGCCTTTTTGGGCGGCTTCGTCTATCAAGGGGAAATACTGTTCCTGTTTCGCCGGAGGCGCATGTTGGATAATTGCCCAAACGTGATCTTGTCTGCTCATGCCAACCATGGTTTTACCGGGATAGCCGTATTGAGCAATAATCGCTTCCGCTTTTACAAGACAGATAGAGTCACTGCGCAACCATTCTTGCATAAATTGCTGATATTCGGCAGATTCCTTGCTATATTTCGCGTTGAACTCTCCCAATAAGCGTCGATATTTCTGGTCTTCTTCATACAGGGCATCCAAGGTTTGGGCCAGTTCGAAATTAAAACCACTTTCCTTCCCCGCTTTAAAAGCACGTTCCAATAATTTTTTGCCACTTGCACTGGCACGTAAAGTGCTGAGCTCTGGGTATTCCTGATTCTTTTGTAGGATGTTTGCCGTTGATTCCCACCCAATTTCCAAGGCCTTATTGGCAAAAGCCAACGCTTTCTCATCCTCTTTGCACCACTCGGCACAAAGCATAGCCCTTAGGTGGCTCAAAACGCTGTGCTGCGAAATTAAAAAGGCCCGCTCATAGGCCTCCAAGCAAGGCTTGCATTGACCTTTTTGAAGCTCCCCCAAGCCGATTTCGACGGCTCTGGTGTATTCGGGGCTGTTGGAAGCGTTTTGGGCCGATGCCGCAATGGTGGTTACAAGCAGCAGGAGGTTGAGCAAGTATTTCATGATATCTAAAATTGAGTGGGTACCTATCTACAGCAAAGGACGCGAATGTCTCCAAAAACGCTGCACAAAAAAGCGCTTCTGTCAAGGCCCTCGCGAGCTTAAAACTGACAAACCACCTATTTGCTACTTACTCAGCTTCCAATATTTTGCTGATTAGCACCCGGTCAATCTTGCTTTTGTCCATGTCCACAATCTCAAACCGATACCCTTCCGTTTTGAGCACATCGCCCACTTTCGGGATTTCACTGAGTTTGTAAAGAATAAAACCCGCCAGGGTAGAATAATCGGCGTCCTCGAAGTCAAATTCCTTGAGACTCAAGGTTTCACGCAGTTCGTCAATCGGAATCATACCATCCACGAGCAAACTGCCGTCTTCCCGGGTCACGATATCGGGCTCTTCCGCATCGTCCAGGTCTGGCAATGTGCCAAAAATGTTCTCCGTCAGGTCGTGAAGCGTGATAATGCCTTCTGTGGACCCATATTCATCCACCACCACGGCAAAGTAGTTGCGCTCCTTCCGAAAACGTTCCAGGATTTTCAGCGCATTCATCGTTTCCGGGATGTAGAGCGGTTGAGAGGCGATTTTGCGCAGGTCAAAATTGGTTTTGTCACGGCTGTCGATATAGTCGCGCAATTTCACCACACCAATGATGTTCTCAATATCGTCGTCGCAAAGCAAAAACTTGGTGTAGCCGCTTTCGCGGATAATCCGGTCGTTTTCAGCCAAATCTGACTTGATGTCTAACCATTCCACCTCATTGCGGTGCGTCATGATGGTGTAGGCATCGCGGTCGGCAAAACGCAGGATATTGGTGATAAACTCGCTTTCCTTTTGTTCCAAAACGCCCTGCTGGTTGGCCATTTTGACCATCAACTTGATTTCGTCTTCCGAAATACTTTGCTGGTCGTTGGGTTTGATAAACAACATCCGCATGAACAACTTGGTGCTCCAACTTAGGAAAGTGGAGATCGGTCCAGTTACTTTGGTGATAAAATTCATCACGGGCGCACAGGCAATGGCCAAGGATTCGGCGTATTGAATGGCGATGTATTTGGGCGCCAACTCTCCTACAATCAAAGAGAAATAAGTGATGAGGGTCACGACGACCGAAATCGAAATCTGCTCGGCGTAGGGTGCAGCGCCCGGAATTTGGGAAATGAGCGGCTCGAGCTGGTGTCCGATGGCTACCCCGGCATACGCACCTTCTACGATACTGATCAGGGTGATACCAATCTGCATGGCAGACAGGTAATGGTCGATATTGTCGAGCAGGTCGACGGCGATGGCCGCATTGCGGTTGCCCTTCATTTTTTCGCCTTCCAGCCTGGATCGTTTGGCGGTTAAAAGCGCGATTTCACCCAACACGAGGAACCCGTGCAAGACAATGAGGACTACTACTATGGCAATTTCCATGAGAAAAATGCTGCCGTGCCGCTTTGAAAAAGTTGGTGATGGTGGCGCGTTTGAGCGTGGCGGTTTGGCAACCTGGCTTTTTTCGGGAATCGTTGGATAAAGCTGCGCCCAACTTTATTCTGGATTCGGTGCAAAAGTAGGCAGTTTGCCAAACTTTTCTGATGAAAATTAACGGGTTGCCTGCACAGCGAGAAATTTTTTGTTAAAACTTGAAAAAAATTTCC
>JALHPW010000631.1 GCA_022842255.1 Saprospiraceae bacterium
TTATTGCTGCCGTTCGTCTTGTTTGCACAATACACCGCCAAACGGGACAGCCTCTTGAACCTGGCTTACAGCGTGCCAACAGATACCAATCGCGTGTGGGCAATGATGGAGGTGGGCAAATTGTATACCCAAGCACAGCCCGATACCGCATTGGTGTATTTAGGGCGGGCATTGACCGCCGCCGAAAAAGCAGGGTTCGAACGTGGTATGGCCAAATGCCGAATCAATCGCTCCGCGGCCCTCAACAACCTGGGGCGCTACCGTGAATGCATCTCGGATTGTCAGGTGGCCATTCCAATCTGCGAGCGCTTGGGGATGAAGAAAGAATTGGTAGCGGCCTACAACAACACCGGCAACGCCTGGGATTACCTGGGCAACCGTTGGCAGGCCATCGATGCTTTTGCCAAAGCGCTGCGGGCCATGGAAGGGGTGGCCTTACCCCCCCACTTCCCCATCGTGGTACGCAACAACATGGCGCGGCAGTACAACGACCTCCGGCTGTATGACAAGGCGATGGAATACGGCAAAAAGTCGTACGAAGAGGCCATGGCCTTGGGCGATTCTGCCCAAGTTGCATCCGCCTTGCACCTGATGGCCGCCTCCGCCCGGTTCATGGGACGTGACCAGGAAGCGCTTGGTTACTGCCAACGGGTAGAGCGTATCGCTCGGGAGGTAGATGACCCGACGCTCCTGGTTTTTGCACTGAGCAACATTGCTTCCATCATTCGAGACCAACAGCCTGAAACGGCAGTAAAAATGATGCGCGAAGCATTGGCTATTTCTCGTCGATCGGGCGATTTGTTTGGGGAAGTAAGTGCCCTGGAAAGCATGGCCCGTTTTTCAATTTACAAGAAAGATTTTGCGAATGCTAAAAAATACGCCCAAGAAGGTCTTGCAAAAGCACAAAAAGAAGGCATGAATGATGAGGTGGCCAATTGTTACCTCATACTATCCGACCTCGCACTGGTGGGGGGCGATATTGCTCGATATCGCGACCTGCGGCGACAGTTTTTTGATATGAACGATACGCTGTCGAACAATATCCTTGTACACGCCACCCAAGACCTGGAAACTAAATATGAAACGGAGAAAAAAGAGGCCCAAATCGTGTCGCTCGAACGCGAGGGCGAATTGCAAAAACTTCGACTCCGTCAAAAAAACGGCTTGATTTGGGGTTTTGCAGGGTTATCTGGCCTATTGCTTTTAGCAGGTTTCCTCACCGTACGCAACCTCCGGCACCGCCGCCAATTGGCCGAACAGGAGATCAAAATCCAGCAACAACAAATTACACAACTTAAACAAGAACAACAGCTTAACGTCGCCGACGCCATATTGCGCGGTCAAGAAGACGAGCGCAGCCGCTTGGCGCGCGACCTCCACGATGGGCTAGGCGGAATGCTTTCTGGTGTCAAACAATCTCTGAACGGTATGAAAGGCAACCAAATCCTCAGCGAAACCGGAGCGGCAGCGCTCGGTCAGGTCATCAATGACCTCGACCGCTCAATCGGGGAACTCCGCAACATTGCCCGCAACATGATGCCAGAAGCACTCGTGCGCTTTGGGCTCAAAGATGCGCTGCACGACTACTGCGACCACCTCCGGCTTACCAGCAACCTCGTGGTTCATTATCAGGCCTTCGGACTGGAAAACCGATTGCCCCAACAGACAGAGGTAATCCTGTTCCGCATCGCGCAGGAACTGCTCAACAACATCGTGAAACATGCAGACGCCAGCGAGGTGTTGGTGCAACTGATGGAAACCGATGGCCGCGTGAACCTCACGGTGGAAGACAACGGGAAAGGGTTCGACCCCGAAATGCTGAAAAAAGCCCCAGGCGTGGGCTGGCTCAACATCCAATCCAGGGTGGAATACCTGGGCGGAACCCTGGATTTACGAACGGAATTGGGGAAAGGCACTTCGGTGGGTATTGAATGTTTAGGGGTTAGGGGTTAGGACTCCGCTCAAGCATCTAAACCCTAAACTATCCACCCTAAACACGCTCCATCCACCATTTTACAAAAACCTGCTCTTCATCCCTCAAATCTACTTTTTCACCAATCATGGGATGGATTAAAGGGATACCGATGCTTTCGTTGGCTGCCAAAGCCCGGATTATCGGTTCATCCCAGGGATGATTGGCAATCTTGAATTTGGCCCAATGCACCGGGAGCAGCCGTTTGGCACGTAAATCAAGGGCCGCCAGTGGCACTTCTTCGGGCATCATGTGGATGTATTTCCAACTCTTGTCGTACTGCCCACACTCCAAAATAGCCAGGTCAAAAGGCCCATGGGTGGCACCTATTTCAGCAAAATGGGTGTCGTAGCCACTGTCGCCCCCGATATAAATTCGCATCGTGGGTGACTGGAGCACAAAAGAAGTCCATATTGCCTGGTTGCGGGTAAACCCCCGACCTGAGAAATGCCGAGCCGGGACGGTATACGCCGTAAACCCATCGCCCAAAGCAATGGATTCATTCCAGTCCTTTTCGATGACTTTGGAAGGGTCGTAGCCCCAGCGTTCTAAGTGCGCACCCGTGCCAAGGCCACTGATAACCTGCTTCACCCTAGGCTTTAGCTGCACAATCGTTTGATGATCTAGATGGTCCCAGTGATCATGTGAAATAAACAGGAAATCGATGTCCGGGATATCATCTACCGCAAACACATCGGCCCCATCAAAACTGGGTGTTGTAAACCGTAACGGAGAAGCAGCCCCACTCAGCACAGGATCGACCAAAATCCGTTTGCCATCCAGCTGCATGAAATAAGAGGAGTGGCCAAACCATACCAGCACGTTCTCCTCCGGGCGAAGCGTATGCAAGTCGGTTTTTATGCTGGGCAATGGGCCTTCTGGCCTGGTTCTGGTTTGTTTCGAGAAAAGAAACTGCTGGATGACCTCCAGGTACCCCACGCCTTCGGTCAAATCGGGGGTGTGGCTCAGGTTTTGAAATTTCCCCTGACGGTAATTCGGCGATTGTTTCACCCTTTCCAAACGGCTTCCAGAAGGCTTTTTTCCGAATTTTGGGAGTTGCACATACGTCAGTACAATCCCTGCGAATGCCAACAAGGCTAGAAATATCAGCATCAATCTTGTTCTTTAATGAATAGCAGGCCACAAAACGTGTAGCGCAGCGCATTGTTCCACCAATACGCTAGGTAGTTCTGGGAATCAAATTTTGTAAGTCATCCGT
>JALHPW010000632.1 GCA_022842255.1 Saprospiraceae bacterium
GGTTTACTTCATCAAGTCGGCCACGAAAGGCAGGATTGCCAAATGGCGAGCGCGTTTAACGGCGGTGGCTACACGGCGCTGGTATTTCAGGCTGTTGCCCGTGATACGGCGCGGGAGCAATTTGCCCTGCTCGTTGATGAATTGGATAAGGAAGTCCGCGTCTTTGTAATCAATGTACTTGATTCCAAATTTGCGGAAGCGGCAGTATTTTTTGCCACGCAAGCCGAGTTTCGGATTGCTGAGGAACTTGACATCTTCTCTAGAAGCAGCCATGGTATGGAACGAATGTGTGTTGGGTGAATGAATGGGTTTTAAGCGTCGAGGTCAACGACTTCTGGAGCCGACACGGCATCGATCAACTCGTCCGGAGCAACCGCTGAAGGGGCCGGAGCCTCTTTCTTTTTGCTGCGCGAACCGATGAGGCCTTTGCGTTTGTCGTCGTTGTATTTAACGCCGTACTTGTCGAGTTTAACCGTGAGAAAACGCAGGAGGTTTTCGTTGCGCTTCAGGTTCAACTCGAATTTCACCAACCATTCGGAGGATTCACAAGCAAACTCGATATTGTAGTAAATACCGGTGGAGCGCTTGTTGATTGGGTAGGCCAATTGACGGAGGCCGATTTCATCCACATGGACAATAGACGCACCTGCGCCCGTAATTTCCTTCTGGATGTTTTCCGCTGTCGCTTTTACTTCATCGCCCGACAGCACTGGGTTTACGATGAAGTTGACTTCGTAATGTCTCATTATGAGTCTGTTATTGAAAAAAAGAATGAACGTTTTATAAAAAACGGGCGCAAAAGTAACAAAAGCCCTTTTCTTATGCAAACCTGAGCCCAAATTTTATTTTGGATGCAAAGAAATCCGTCCCTGCCCCGATGAAAAACTACCTTTGCCCTTTGAAAGTGGTGATGAAAGGATAAAGTGATGAAATGATTTTGAACTATTTGTTCCTTAAATCACTTTACACAAAGTCATTCATTCAATCGCTTCATTGCCCCATTACTTCATCATTTTATAGAAATGGAATCCATTCGTCAAAAACAAGTAGGCGAGCTCATCCGCCGCTTTTTCGGCATGATACTCACCGAAGAAGGCAGTAATATCTATGGCCGAGGCAAACTCGTCACCGTCACCGATGTGAAAATGACCCCCGATTTGCTCGTGGCAAAAATTTACATCAGTGTTTATGGTACTGAGGACAAACCGGAAGTCATCCTTTTGCTCGAAGATGCGCACACCCAACTCCGGCAGGCACTCGCCGGAAAAATCGGCAAGCAAATGCGCCGTATGCCCGATATCGAATTTTTCCTCGACGATACGGTTGATGAAATGTTCCGGGTGGACGACCTGCTCAACCGGGTGAGCGAGGAAGACAAGAAAAAACGCTAATTGGTAAGCACCTTCAATCCATCACAGTTTTGACTACCCTCGACATTGCCCGCCGTACCATTCGCCTCGAAGCGGAGGCTTTGCTTGCATTGGCCGATAGCTTGGACGATAGTCCTGATTTTCAGCGGCTTGTAGAAGCTGTGGTGGTGGCTCCGGGCAGTCGATTGGTCATCACGGGCATTGGAAAAAGTGCTATCGTGGCTCAAAAAATTGCGGCCACACTCAATTCCACGGGTACTCCCGCGCTTTTTCTCCATGCCGCAGACGCCATCCACGGCGATTTGGGTATGGTCCAACCCGCTGATTTTGTGATTTGCCTTTCCAAAAGTGGCGAAACCCCCGAGATTCGGGTGTTGGCTCCTTTGGTAAAAAACTTTGGCAACCCGCTGGTGGCCATTACCGCCAACCGTCAAAGCAGTCTGGCGCTTTTGGCCGATTACCTATTATATACGCCCATCGAACAAGAGGCCGATCCGAATAACCTCGCGCCGACTAGTAGTACCACCTCCCAAATGGCCTTGGGCGATGCCTTGGCAGTGGCCTTGATTTCCCGAAAAGGCTTTGGTTCTGAGGACTTTGCGAAGTTTCACCCAGGGGGCGCCTTGGGGAAACAACTTTACTTGCGGGTGCAAGACCTGTATCGGCTTCATGAGCGACCCGTGGTTGGCCCCGAGGCAACCTTGCCCGAAGTTATCCTTGAAATCAGTTCAAAACGCCTGGGTGCAACGGCCGTTGTGAGCCCTGAACACGAATTGCTGGGCATCATCACCGATGGCGATTTGCGTCGGATGCTTCAACGTGGGGGCGATTTCAACACCGTTTGTGCCCGCGACATTCTTAGTCCTGCCGCCAAATCGGTCGGACCAGACACCCTTGCCGTGAATGCACTCGCCCTGATGCGCCAGCATTCGATTTCCCAACTGTTGGTGGTGGAGCAGGGCCAATACCTCGGCATTGTGCATTTGCACGATTTGCTGCGCGAAGGTTTGGTGTAACACAGGTTACGATTTGCGAAGTGCGAATTACGAAGTGCGAATTACGAATTACGATTTACGATTTACGAATCTGTTGACTCTAGGCAAATCAAAAAATGGTCGGCTGTCATAGCCAGCCAGGAGGGTGCGAGCTTCTTTTCCAGAAAATTCAAGCAGGCCAACAGTCGGGGGCGTTTCTCAAAAAACGGATTGAGATACGAAGGTGGTAGCCACAGGCCAACCGGAATGACTGTTGACTTTTGGTCTGTGAAATGGAGGTGTTTTTGAAACTCCGACGGCGAATAGTACCAAGTCGGTACCCTAGTATTCGCGTCTAATCGCGCTTCCACCGGTTTTTTTCGTAATCTCCGAAAAGCCTCGCGAGGTTTCCCTTTCAACAAAAAATACAAGGTTTCCCACCAGCAAAAACGGCTCATGACGATGGCGATGAATTGCCCGCCGGGTTTTAGTTTTTGGGCTACGGCTTTGCCTAACCGCTGCAAATCTTCTGGTGGAATGCAGTTCAACCCGCCGAAATTGGAAAAAACCAGGTCGAAGCCACCTTCGGGCAAGTCTGCAATTTCAGCGAATGGGCAGGTTTGGAATTGAATCGAACTTTCGGGAAGTTCAACCGCAACCTTAGCTCGTGCCACAGCAATCATTTCGGGCGACGCATCCGTGGCCAGCACCTGCCAGCCATGTTTGGCCATCCAAATGGCATCCTCTCCGGTACCGCAGTTGAGTTCGAGGACCATATTCGTGGCACGACTTGAAGTCGTGCCACGAATATGGTCCCACACCCGCTCACGCAACAAACGCCCCA
>JALHPW010000633.1 GCA_022842255.1 Saprospiraceae bacterium
CAGTTGTGCGTGTTTGTTTACTTGATACACCAATCCGACAAAAAGCCGGTTCTGGTCGAAGTGGTTGTACACGATGTTTTTACCGAAGTTGATAAACACCTCGTTGTTCGCATTAAACTGAAGTCCTCCTGGCTCGAATCGTTTTTTCGTGAGTGGTAAAAACAGTGAAAAATTGTACCGAATCCGCCAACTGAAATTAAAACCTTCGCCCAACTCATTGTCATTCAATGTTTTCCGTCTGTATCGTTCCTCCAATCTTATCGCCTGCGTGAGCCGTGCCTTGTTCCCTCGTTGAAACCACTGCACCTGTTGCCAAGGACGGTGTTCGGGCAAACCGATGTTCGCATGGCCCGGTGCTGGAAAGGTTTGGACATATGCATAGGCTGCCGTGAGCCGCACATCATCGCTGAGGTAAAATATTGGGCCCGCCCGAACGATACCCTGGGATAAATCGCCTACATAGTCTTCCTTAAGCCGAAGGTGCGCGTCAAACCAGATGCCCCATCGCTTACTAAGCCGGGTTTGATTGAGGATGCCAAACCAGGTTTGTTCATCGGTAGTGGTTGTTTTTTGTGCCCATAGGGAAGGGCTGGCCAAAGCCAGCATTAGAACTAACAAATTGATTTTCATGCTTTTGAATACAGATTTTGCGTTTAAACTTCCCGAAAGTTTCAAACTTTTTGGGGAGTTCTGGCAATGTAAATAGGCCTCAAAATTCAATTGATGCATGGTTTAGTACACATCTTCCAAATACCGGCGCTGCTTTTTCAGGCCTTTCAAATACTCCAATGCATAGTCCTCCCCTTTGCCACTTTCTTTCGCAACAAGCTGTAAAACAGCATTTTGTACATCCGACGCCATCCGTTCCTTGTCTCCGCAGACGTAGAAATGGGCCCCATTTTCAAGTCGTTCATAAATCAGTTTCGAACGTTCGGCCAGTCGGTGCTGCACGTAGATTTTGTCCGCTTGGTCGCGACTGAAGGCAACGTCCAGGCGGTCTAGTGTACCCCGTTTGAGGTGGTTGAGCCATTCTGTTTGGTACAAAAAGTCGGTTTCAAAATGCGGGTTCCCGAAAAACAGCCAGTTTTTGCCAGATGCGCCGCGTTCGGATCGCGCTTCCACAAAAGCCCGGAATGGCGCGACCCCTGTGCCCGGGCCCACCATGATGATGTCGGCCGAATCGTCTGCGGGCAATTTGAAATACTCATTACGCTCCACAAATACGGGAACGCTTTCGCCGGTTACGACCCGGTCTGCAAGAAAAGTAGAAGCCGCTCCCAAGTGCGGCCGCCCCCCGAATGCGTAACGAACCGCAGCTACTGTGAGGTGTACCTCTTCCGGATGTGCTTCCAGACTGGAAGCAATTGAATAAAGTCTTGGTGGCATTTTTCGCAAAAAGCTGAGCAGGGTGGCTTCCGACATGGCTGCCGGGAATTCGCGCAACAAGTCGGCCACATTGCGTCCCCAAATGAATTTTTTAAGGGCGGCAGGGTCTTCAAGCAATGCTTTGAGTTGGGCGTTGTTGGTCCAGTTGGCGTATTTTTCGATTACTTCCCGGGTCAGTACGCTGAGTTCTACTTCTTTTAATAAAATGTGTCGAAAAGTGCTTTCTTTTTCGTTGAATATCAAGGTCTTATTGCCGTTCAACATCGCAGCATACAAAACCTCTCGCACCAGGGATGGCGGGTTTTGGGGATAAATTCCGAGCGAGTCCCCCGGCTCGTAGGTAAGCCCTGCGCCTTCAAGGGAGAGCTCTACATGCCAGGTTTCTTTCTGCGAACCACGGCCGTTCAGCTGGATTTTTTCCAAAACCGGTGCCGCAAAAGGATGTTTGCGGGTATGTACCCCGGAACTCCGTTCCGGGGCGCTGGCTTTTGTAGCATAGGGAGTTTCTGCACCGGAACGGAGTTCCAGTGTACTGCCGGAACGGAGTTCCAGTGTACTGCCAGATCGGAGTTCCAGTGTACTGCCAGAACGGAGTTCCGGGGTACTGCCAGAACGATGTTCCGTGATATTTTCCAAGACATTCTGAATCCAGCCTTCCACAGCTTCCTCAAAATCCACATCGCAATCCAAACGCTCCAGTAGGCGAGTGGCCCCCAACTCCTCCAAACGAGCATCCATTTCCTTGCCGGTTTGGCAAAATTGGACATAACTTTTATCGCCCAGCGCGCACACCGCGAATTGCAGTCCATTCAGTTTGGGTGCTCGACTACCCAAGAGCCATTTATGGAATTCTTCCGCCGCTGCCGGAGGCTCGCCTTCCCCTTGCGTGCTGATTATGAGCAACACCAATTTTTCGTCTTTTAGTTGCTTGCTTGGATAGTCGTTCAAGTCGCTCACCACTACCTCTAAACCCTGCTCCCGGGCACTAGCTGCCAGCTGATTGGCCACTTTTTTGCTGTTACCTGTCTGTGAACCATACAATACCGAAACCCTGGGCTTTGCTGAACCTGCTGAAGGTACTGCAAATGAAGGGGCTGCTATCCGTTCCGAAAGGCCGTTCGCCAGGCCATTTGGGGCAGGCTGCCCATGTAAAGCCACGGCATACAGGTATCCACTCAGCCACATTTGTTGTAACGCCGAGTGCTGGGTGGCTAGTTTTTTAAGCAAATCGTCGTCGAAGCCGGTAGGAAGCGGTGGCGCGGTGAGTATGTTCGACATGGAGTAATTTATTGAAAATCAATTATTTGTATGAAAATTCCTAGCTTTTAATATCCTCAAAATTCAGCCTCCGCCAATCGCTCCGCCCGAAGCAGTTCTGCAATGGCCAGATGCTCGTTGGAGGGAATTCGATGGCGTACCACCTCGCCTAGAATTATCACCGCAGGGCTTCCAATTCCAGCAGCTTTGACCTGCGCTTCTATGTCCGATACCGAGCCAATGACCTCCTGTTGTTCCACAAGGCTGGCGTTTTGGATGACCGCTACCGGCAGGTCTGATTTTCCTGCAGCTTGAAAAACCGCCGCTATTTCCCCTATTTTGGTCAAGCCCATGAGTATTACCACGGTTGCATCGGTCTTGGCAGCAGTGTAAATTTCTGGGTTTAGTTCACCCGTATCGGTGGTGGCAGTCAGGGTCCAGAAACTCCGACTGGAACCACGGAGGGTGACGGCAATGCCTGCCGCACCTGCGCCGGCAATGGCACTCGATACCCCTGGAATGTAAGCGGTTTCAAGT
>JALHPW010000634.1 GCA_022842255.1 Saprospiraceae bacterium
AACCGTGAACCGTGAACCGTGAACCGTGAACCAAACACATCCTATGAACAAACGTATTATCGACCCCAAAGAGTCCATATTTTTAGATGGCCCAAGAGAGCGCCATTTGGAAGTGTTTTTTGCCTGGCGGGTATTTTGGGAATTTATTCGGGGCTTTCGAGCACTGCATTTTGTAGGGCCCTGCGTCACGGTATTCGGCTCTGCCCGTTTTAAGGAGGGCCACCGATATTATGAGGAGGCCCGCGAGGTGGGTCGGCGGATTGCCACAGATTTGGGTATGACCGTGATGACGGGCGGCGGACCAGGTGTGATGGAGGCGGCCAACCGCGGCGCTAAAGAAGCGGGCGGCCCCTCGGTAGGCTGCAACATCGTACTGCCCCACGAACAGGCAGAAAACCCCTGGCTGGATAAATTTGTGACCATCCGCTACTTTTTTGTGCGCAAGGTGCTGCTGGTCAAATACTCCTATGCCTTTGTGATTATGCCGGGCGGGTTTGGCACTATGGACGAGTTTTTTGAAACCCTGACCCTGGTGCAGACTAAAAAAATCTCCAACTTCCCCATCGTAGTAATGGGGATGGATTATTTCAGACCCATCCAGGAATACCTGAAATTTATGGCTCAGGAAGGCACTATTTCTCCGGAAGATCTTGAACTTGTGTTGTTTACCGACGACCCCGCAGAGGCCACCGCCCATATCGGACGGTATATTTCTACCAACTTTCGGATAAAAAAACGTCGGAGCTATCTCCCCAAATGGTGGCTTTTTGAAAGGGCCTAACGCACCCGCTACATTTCAAACACCACCTCCCCGTCGTCCATCAACCACATCCTTACCGTAGGGAATCGAAATAGGATGTTTGAAAAAAGAATGTGGAAATCCGCTGCATGGATGTTTGGAGCATCCTCCGGATGTCGGTAAAGGCCCATCAAGCGATGAAAAATTGACTCAGGGATACCCGTGTCGTACGCCAATCCCTTCAGGCGTAGTTCCAGGGGCGACTCCTGTAAAGTGGTGATATACAGTTCGAGCAAGCGGGAAAGAAAAATTTTATCCTGGATATGCCGGGGGCGAATTCGCTTCATTGTTTTTGAAAATCAATTGATTACACCTTACCGAGAAGCAATGGCAATGGTTGCGCAACTCAGCTTTGTCCCCGGCACGTCCAAAAGCACCTGTCCGCACACTTCCAAGGTAGCGCCCGTAGTCAACACATCGTCTGCCAGCAACAGGTGTTTCCCTGCAATGGCTTGGGGCTTCACCACGGCAAATACCTCCCCAACATTTTGAAACCGCTCCATTCGTTTTTTTGCGGTCTGTGTCTGCGTAAAAGCGCGTCGTTCGAGCACCTTGCCCAACATCGGCACATCCATGGCTTCGGCAAGCCCTTGGGCAAACACCGTGCTTTGGTTGTATCCGCGCAGCCGTTCCTTTCGTGGGTGCAGCGGTACGGGCACAACGGCCTCAATGGTATTGAACAGACTGGAACCTTTTAGCTTTTGCCCGAATTCTCGTCCAATCATCAGGCCGATATCCGGTTTGTTTTTGTACTTCAAATGGTGCACAGCCATCCGAATCGGGCTTTCCCGGGTGAAATAATAGGCTGCGGCCCCACTCACTAGGTTCACGCGGCCCCACAATCGGTCTACAAACTCATTTTCTTGTACTCGGTACATATCAGAGGGCGTGAGCTTGGCCCTACACCGAAGGCAAAAGCAAGTAGTTGAACTCGGCAGGTCGCCGCCACAGGCTACACAGAGGTCTGGATAGAGCAAATGGGCGAATCCCGCCCATAGCTGGCGGAGGGATGGAATAGTTTTCATTGATCTGGAAAGTTTTTTTTAAAATTTCAATTTTTCGATTTGGCTCAATCGACTTCAAATATAAGTTTTTTTTTGAAAAACACAGTGCTTTAGTGGCTTTTTTATCCGTTTTGAATTTTCCAGCAAAAAAATTTTCCAGCCTCCAAAAAAAAGAATTGAAACTTCTTGGTCAAAAGCAAAATGGCCGCTTACCTTTGCGTCCCGTTTTTAAAGACCGAAAGAAAACAAAGAAATTTTTTCTAGCCGAATGGCTTTGAAAACAAAAGTTCATTGACGTACTGACAGTGGAAGGAAAAGAGAAGGAATGTAAGAGATGTTAAGCAGGTAAGGTATTAAGGTTGAGGAACAAAGTTTGTCCCGGATTTATTCGGGATGGCGAAGAATACACGATGGAGAGTTTGATCCTGGCTCAGGATGAACGCTAGCGGCAGGCCTAATACATGCAAGTCAAGGGGATAGCAATATCACCGGCGGACGGGTGCGTAACGCGTACACAACGTGCCCAAGGGCGGAGGAAAGCGGCGGGAAACTGCCGGTAATACTCCATGGCGTTGCAGGGTGGCATCACCTTGCAACTAAAGTACAAGCGCCCTTGGATCGGTGTGCGTCCGATTAGCTAGTTGGCGGGGTAACGGCCCACCAAGGCTCCGATCGGTAGGGGGTGTGAGAGCATGGCCCCCCACACGGGTACTGAGACACGGACCCGACTCCTACGGGAGGCAGCAGTAAGGAATATTGGACAATGGGCGGAAGCCTGATCCAGCCATGCCGCGTGAAGGATGAAGGCGCTCAGCGTTGTAAACTTCTTTTGGATGGGAACAATAACCGAGACTTGTCTTGGCTTGAGGGTACCATCAGAATAAGCACCGGCTAACTCCGTGCCAGCAGCCGCGGTAATACGGAGGGTGCAAGCGTTATCCGGAATCACTGGGTTTAAAGGGTGCGTAGGCGGTCTAATAAGTCAGTCGTGAAATCGCTGGGCTTAACCCATGCAATTGCGATTGATACTGCTAGACTTGAATGGGGTTGAGGCTGGCGGAATGCGACATGTAGCGGTGAAATGCTTAGATATGTCGCAGAACACCGATTGCGAAGGCAGCCAGCTGGGCCTTTATTGACGCTGAGGCACGAAAGCGTGGGGAGCAAACAGGATTAGATACCCTGGTAGTCCACGCCCTAAACGATGCTCACTTGCTGTTCCCCTTTCGGGGGGAGTGGCGTAGGGAAACCGGTAAGTGAGCCACCTGGGGAGTACGCCCGCAAGGGTGAAACTCAAAGGAATTGACGGGGGTCCGCACAAGCGGTGGAGCATGTGGTTTAATTCGATGATACGCGAGGAACCTTACCTGGG
>JALHPW010000635.1 GCA_022842255.1 Saprospiraceae bacterium
TCCGAGGAAGTGGCCGTTGAAATGAAACGTCAGCACCAAAGCACTTTGTTGTATTTGGACGCCCAGCATCCTTTTTACAACGGATGGCCGCTATTGCCCCATTTGAGCCATTCCGACGGCCGCAAACTGGATGTTGCATTGCTTTGGAAAGACAAACGTTCGGGCAAACCCGTCACGGGTACCCCATCTTCCATAGGATACGGAGTATTTGAGGATCCCAAACCCGGCGAATACAACCGTACTGCGGAATGCGAGCAGAAGGGCCATTGGCAATACGGGTACCTGAGCAAACTGGTTTCACAACGCCGGAAGGCTGATTTTGCTTTGGATGAGGAGCGAACCGCCGCCATGACACGTCTTTTTTGCCAACATAAAAAGGTAAGGCGCGTATTGATCGAGCCTTACCTGAAAAAAAGACTAAATTTAGAAAACCTGGACAATCTCCGCCATGCTGGCTGTAATGCAGTGCGGCACGACGATCATATTCATGTGGAATTGGGAGCGAATTGAGGGAAATGATTTAAGATTAATTGATTTAAGATTGCAGATTACATGATTTCAGATTTTAGAAGGAGTTTCAAAGCTTGGGATTCCCAACAACAATCGGCGTTCATCACAAAGCAATTGTTGCCGCATGCACATAAGCCAAGCGAATGCACCACCATCTAAAATCTTAAATCATGTAATCATTCAATCTTAAATAATTTACGCTGCAATCTTAAATCAATTAATCTAGAATCTTAGGTTCCTATTACCGCTGAGGCACCTCACTCTTCTCCGCCCGGTGCCCAAACCAGCCAAAACGCATCGTCAGACCAAAAACCGGGGCATTGAAGGCGTTTTGATCAAGTCCCAAAGCGCCTTGAAAACCATCCACGTAACGGTATCCGACCGTTCCTGCCAGCCGCATCCAGTGGCAGACGTTGAGTTCTACCCCAACTTCCGGCACCAACACCAACAAAGCAGCATCGTAGTCGTCAAAATCGGTGTCATCATCCCACCAAATGTCTTGTTCACTGATACCCACGCCGCCCGCGCCGATTTTCAGGGAAGCATAGCCGTGTACCGCTTTACGGGTTGGAATGGAATAACCCAGCCATAGTCCGCCGTAACCCAACGCCAAGCTAGCATTGTTTGTGCCAGGGCGTTCAATGCTAAACATTTCCCCGTGGCCAAAAGCTCCGATCATGGTCTGGTTGAACACCATGCCGCCGCCGCCGCCCGCGCCAAACCCACGGTTGCCCTTGATTTGTCCGTACGTGAAAATGGGTCCACCAAACCCGCCGCGGACCTTGGTATTGTTGAACAAAGTTTGTTCGGATTGTGCCTGAAGACTAACAAAACAAAAAGCCCAAAAGGCAAGCATCAAAAATGATTTCATAGCAATTGATAAAGTTGTGTGAAGGTTGATTGGACAGCGTTCTGTCCCGTTTGAGGTTATGACACATTGCCCTGATGTTTACCCTGATTGGGGATGAAAAAAAAGTTTGACCGACGAAAGATTTGGCGACGGGTTTTTGCAAAAGCTATTGAAGTCTTTCAGATGTTCATTTTCTTTAACTGAGTTTGAGTCAAAAGGCCCAGCGGGCCTAAATCTTTGTAGAAATTCCCGAGTGTGTTTCATCCGGCCCAGCGGGCCGGTATTTATTCGATAATATACCGGCCCGCTGGGCCGGATTCCCAATCAAATTCGTCAAGGCTACAAAGATTTAGGCCCGCTGGGCCTTTTGTCCTGCAACCCAAAAAAACCTCTAAAAAATAGGTGCCCTTTGAATGAAGCCTTTAAAAATTCAGACCTTTCGCCCTCAGATTTAACCTAACCAATCATGTTTTCAACTCATTTTTTTCGTGTTTTGATGCTTGTGATGGGCCTTTCGTTGCAAAATATTGCTTCGTTGCCCGCCCAACACCAAGCCTACTTCCCCGATCCCGACCCCAGCATCCAACGCCGCCTGGAAGATTGGCAAGACCTGAAATTCGGGCTGCTCATGCACTGGGGCGCGTACAGCCAATGGGGTATTGTGGAAAGTTGGAGCATTTGTCCCGAAGACCTGTCCTGGGCTACCGGCGGACGAAAACCGGGTGTGGCCGACAGTTATCAGGACTATCTGCGCACCTATGAAAACCTGCCCAATACCTTTAACCCCACCAAATTCGATCCCGAACGTTGGGCTGCAGCGGCCAAAGAAGCCGGAATGAAATACGTGGTGTTCACCACCAAACACCACGACGGTTTTTGTATGTTCGATTCCAAATATACCGACTACAAAATCACGGGTCCCAACAGTCCTTTTGCCTCCAACCCGCGCAGCAACGTGGCCAAGGAAATCTTCTCGGCTTTTCGGAAAGAAGGCTTCTGGACGGGTGCTTATTTCTCCAAACCCGACTGGCATTCAGACGATTATTGGTGGAAAAAATTCCCGCCCAGCGACCGGAATTGCAACTATTCCATTCAAAAATACCCGGAAAAGTGGGCAGCTTTCAAGCAGTTTACCCACAACCAAATCGATGAACTGATGTCCGATTATGGCAAAATGGACATCCTGTGGCTCGATGGCGGCTGGGTTAGGACCAAAACGGCGGAGGAAATCAAAACCGAGCTCTTGGAAGAATACGAAAACAGCCGTTGGGCCCGCAACCCACAAAGCCAGGATATTGATATGGCAGATATGGTGCGCAAGGCCAGGGCCAAACAACCCGGACTCATCGTGGTGGACCGCGCCGTGCCAGGCATCCACCAAAACTACCTCACGCCCGAGCAACACATCCCCGAAACTGGTCTGCCGTACCCATGGGAAACCTGCATGACCATGGCCGGAAGTTGGAGTTATGTGCCCAACGACCAGTACAAGCCCACCGACGAAATCATCGAAAAACTGGTGGACATCGTCAGCAAAGGCGGGAATTACCTGCTCAACATCGGTCCAAGTCCGGAAGGGGAGTGGCACGATGCCGCCTACGAACGTTTGCAGGAAATCGGTGCCTGGATGAAAATCAATGGGTCGGCCATTTACGGGACCCGAAAGTTTAGCACCTTTAACGAAGGCGACCGCATCCGGTTCACCCAGTCCAAAGACGGCAAAACCCGCTTTGTCTTTCTGTTTGATGCACCGGGCGAACGCTTGTTCCTGACCAAAATACCCTTTGAA
>JALHPW010000636.1 GCA_022842255.1 Saprospiraceae bacterium
AGCCAATTATATCGTCAAGATATACAAACCCGCCAAGGTCAAAACCAAGGTGCTTTGCCCACGGTTCTAGTGCACGGTTCGTTCAATTGAATTCACTAGATAACCAACTCCACAAAGAACCAAGCAACGCACAATTGCGTGTTTTTCAATAATTTAGAAACCAATACGGCTTTTGCCGAAGGCATAAAATGAAAAAAAGTTTCGCTCTCCTCATATTCGCTGCGTTGGTGGCTGTTGGTGCTCAAGCTCAACCCCTCAACCGATCTACACCAGAGGCCAATCTGAAATCAGCTCAGGAAGCTGAAGCAGATGGAAATCCGTACGCAGCCGTGGAATTGTATGAAAAATACCTTTCCGAAAACAAAACCGACAAGCAAATTGCCGCAAAAGTGGCAAAACTCAATTTCGATTTGCGCGATTATGAAAAAGCGGAAAAAGGCTTTTCTAGGTTGGTGAATCGCGACCGGAAACTGGAGTTTACCGAACTCAAATACTGGCTTGCCCTCAGCATGAAGTACAACGGCAAATATGCCGATGCGGTCGACATGTTCAATCAATACATTGCCGATGGGGCAGATGAGGCACTCAAAACGGCTTCCAAACGCGAAATCGCTGGCTGCGAACTTGCCAAAAAAATGAAACAGCCGGAGAATTTGCTTGTGGGCAACCTTGGCAAAACAGCCAACAACCCACAAACCGATGGCTCGCCCTCGTATAGCGCCGGCGAATTGTACTTCACCTCCATCCGTTCCAAAGAGGTAGTGGTGTTGAACGGTAAAGAAGGCGATTGGCACTCTAAAGTGTACACCACCAGCAAATCAGGCACCGAATATGGTGAACCAGAGCCACTGGGCACTGAAATCAACCGGGAAGGCTGGCACCAGGGCAATGTAAGCATCGCCGCCGATGGCAAAACGATGTACTTTACCCGCGTGGAACTCACCGAAAAAGGCCAGGATATCAGTACCAGCAAGATTTTTGTTTCCAAAAAAGGAAGTGACGGCTGGGAAGGCGCCAATGAAGCAACCGGTGTAAACGGCGATTTCGTGGCCAAACACCCTTGTGAAGGCGAACTTTTTGGCGAAAAAGTGCTCTTTTTTGTAGCCAATATGCCGGGCGGCAAAGGTGGCTTTGACTTGTACTACGCACCCAAAAAGGCAGAAGGTGTATTTGGTCTTCCCGTGAACCTGGGCACCGTGGTCAACACCCCTGGCGACGAAGCCACTCCATTCTACCAGGACGGTAAATTGTGGTTCAGCAGCAACGGTCGGCCAACCGTAGGTGGCTACGATGTGTTTGAAACCCAATGGAATGGCTCTGTTTGGAGCGAGCCCAAAATCATGCCGCTGGGTATTAACACCAGTCTCGACGACCTCCACTACTCCCGTTCCACGGATGGATTTACGGGCTTCCTGCAAAGCAACCGCCCTGGGCCAAACAACCTGAAGAGCAAGACCTGCTGCGATGATATTTACGCTTGGGAGATTGAGCGTATCAAAGTGGAGTTGTTGGCCAAAACATTCCGTTTGCGCCGCAAAAACGAAAAAGAAAACCAGCCGCTTAAGGGCGCAGTGGTTACCATGCTGGACGTGACGGAAAAGAAAGCGACGAATGTGGACGAAAAAACCAACCTCGCTGCCAATGAATTCCCATTCACGCTGCAACCAGAACGCTCCTATATGGTGATTGCCAACGCAGAAGGCTTTAAGCCCGATACGGTGACGTTCAACACATTGGGTGTCAAAAAGAGCACCAGCATCGAGAAAAAACTCACCCTGCGCCTCCTGAAGCGTGAGCCTGAATACGATACCCTTCGTATCAATGAACCCATCCGCCTGGACAATATCCTGTACGACTACGACAAGGACAACATCCGTCCAGACGCTGAGCCTGATTTGCAAAGCGTAGTGGATCTGATGAAGAAATATCCCGATATGAAAATCGAGCTTTCTTCCCACACGGATGCCCGCGGTAATGATGCTTATAACGAGGACCTTTCCCAGCGTCGTGCCAACAGTGCCGTGGCATGGATTGTGGCCAAAGGCATTGCAGCAGAACGTATTGTGGCAAAAGGGTATGGCGAAAAACAATTGCAGAACAAATGCACCAACGGTGTAGAGTGCACGGAAGAAGAGCATCAGCTCAACCGCCGTACCGAGTTTAAAATCACGGCCGGACCTACCAGTATTGTGATTGAGAAAGTAGAAAAGCGTGAGAAAACCCCAACCTCTACAGGTGGCAAGCAAAGCATACGCAACAATTTTTTTTTAGGGAATTAATAGAAGTCCCCGTTCAAAAAAGCGCGGAAGTACCCAGTGTAAATCATACAGCACCGGGCGCTTCCGCGCTTTTTTTTGTCCCTGCCGACAGCCTTCCCCCTGCCCAAGCCTGGGCCAACCCAGCCGACGCCGAACTTAGGTTTGACGACGAGGTGATGACCTTTGGGGAGGCTACAGAAGGGGATGAAATTGTAGCGGAGTACATTTTCACCAATATTGGGGCCAGTCCGCTTGAAATTGAGCTGGTGAGCGCCTGCGATTGCATCCGTACAGATTGGCCAAGAGAGGCCATCCTACCTGGCGAAGCCGCACTCATCTCCGTAGTGTACGATACCCTTGGACGAGCAGGGGAGACTGAAAAGACCTTGGACGTGATTTTCAAGAATACGGATTTCAACGGCTACCCCTTGGTGAAACAGATTTGGCTGAAGGGAAAGATTATGCCGAAAGACTAGATAATTTTACTACTTTTGCCTCAAATATAGCAAAAAATGACAGCGATAGAAGAGAGCCAAAATCTAAATGAAAGAGTAGAAGCAGCACTTGATACCGTCCGCCCTCACCTCCGAGTGGATGGCGGCGACGTGGAGCTTGTTGAGGTAACTGACGATATGCACGTCAAAATCCGCTGGATGGGCATGTGCGAATCCTGCTCCATGTCGGGCATGACGCTCCGCGCAGGCATCCAAGAAGCCATTCAAAGCAAAATCCCTGAAATCATGGGGGTGGAAGCGGTTAATTAAAATGTGGCCAATATTGTTAATGTGGTCAATTTGAGTTAATGTGGTCAATTTAATAAATAAGGTCAATGTGTAGACTTGGTCAACACGTTAATCTCAATCAACACAAAGACCACATTAAACTCAT
>JALHPW010000637.1 GCA_022842255.1 Saprospiraceae bacterium
GTTTCGCAGCTCTATGGAATCTGGCGAAGTCTGTAATAATGCCCAGTGGTCAGAAGCGCCACGGTGCGCGTAGGTTTGGTTCTTCCAATAATGTTCTGGTTTGTCCGACTTGATTGTATTGATTACAGCCAAGGTATCCTGGTAGGGGACAAAAAGCCGCTCGCCATTGGGGCTGAAATGCGGCAAATCATAAGGCGTCCGAGTAAGTTGTGAGGTCCAAACGGTTGGGGCATCTTTTAGGGCCCAGACCTTTATGTCGCCTTCAAAAGAGGTGGCGGCAACCCATCGGGCATCGGGCGAAAAAGCGCCTTTTAGGACGTCAAATCCAGTATAAGTGGGTATTTTTTGGTGAAGAATAGTATCGCCTGTACGGGCGTCCATTAACCAGAACCCTAGGTGTGGAAAAGTCCCGGTGTGTTCGCAGGCCAATTGCCCCGCCGAGGGGGATGCCGCAATCGGAAACATCGATTCAAACTTGCGGGTTTTGAAGCTCGCGCGGGTGCTGTCCGATTTTTGTACGATTGGGATAGACCACCCTCCTTGTGTACTGGCCAAAACTGCGAACCCTTCATTGGGGTAAAGCTCTAACTTGAGTTCATTTTGGCCTATGGTTTCAGGAATCGCTACCTCTGGGTAAAGGATTTTTTCACGCTTCCAAGCTTTCCCAGGTCCGTCTTTGCTCAGCACCTCAACGCGGTCGCGGAAGCCAAGCCAAAACTTTCCATCTACAAACCGCATGGCCAACAAGCCACCGGGCACACCCGAAACCATCTCTCTGGGCACCGCAGGCAATACGACCTTGTTGGCCATTTTAGCGCCTTTTCGAGTGGTTTGCTGCGCAAAAACTTCCCGAATATTGAGTGCGTATATTTTTTGATTGGCTATGTTTTCATAAAAAAACTCGTCGCCACGTTCACTGAAACACCAGTTGGTAACGGAATTCACCGAAATTCGATGCACGCTGGTCCCATGCCGGAGTTCAAAAAAATTAGTACCCCAAAAAAGGAGGTCTCTGGCCGGCGATAAATCAAATCCTTTATAACCATTGCCTTCCCCGGTTCCATACGCCTGAATCATCTTCATGGTCGGCATTTCCCAAACAAACATGTCCCCATCTTTTGGTACGAATGCCCAGAGCCATTGGCTACCATCCCGTTGCTGGTCGAATTTTATTTGTGTGTTTTCGCCCAGGTTGTTGGTCAATTCATAGCAAAATACGGGATGATACAGTTCGTCCGTTTGATGTTTGGTGTCTTCTGTGTTTTGGTAATACCAGGCGTCGAACATGGCTTGAACACAATCCGGGTTGTCGTCAGGGGCCACATACTGGTTGGCAAAATCAGCCAATCGAAAGGCTAGGGAGCGGTCGGTTGTACGGAGAAGTTCTTGGGCATCATCGGCTAGGTTGGCTGCGATGGCGTGTCGTGCCTGCCGTTCAGCCTCCTGTTGTTTGGCAAAAAGCTCGTTTTCGGCAGCGTTTCTACAAACGGTTATTTTTTCCGACATCAGCTGCCGATCTTTTTGGTCGGCATCCGCACAGTTTTTTGCGGCGCGGTACAGTGCGGCGGCGTCTTCCCAGAATTTTAGTCGATAGGCCCGGTCCGCCTCGTCCACCATACGTTGAAAACAATCGTCGAGGGTGTCTTTAAGGAAATTATGGTTGGCAGGATAGTTCCTCCGGGCCGTGGGCAATTCGTTGGAAAACGAACGTTTCCGAGCTGTATTTGCAATTTGTTCTGCTTTTTGGGCATCGGGCGTAGCGTACTTCTTAATCCCCAACTGTTCCTCACAACGGGTAATCCTGGTTTCCAGTTCGGATTGCCGGCGAAGGTTGCCTTGGGCATCCGGACACTTTTTGGCCTCGTAGAAGAACTGCAAAGCAGTCTTTGACTCGCCCCGACGCAGGGCCGCATTCCCATTGTCTAGGTTACGGGTGTAACAGTCGACCGCAACTTGGGTCTGTTGTACGGGCGGGGCATTTTGTTCGTAGTTCTGGGCGGTCAGGGTGCTCGCAAGGAAAAGGACGAGTAAGAGGAGATTGCTGCGCATGGCTGCCGAAAGGATTTTGGGCAAAGTTATACCAGATTTTGAAGAAGTTAGCCATCCACAAAGTAGGCTTGGTGTTGATTGCCAATAATTTGTGTACAGTCAAAACGCAAATCTGGGAGCAAGCGTCTTCAAACCAGCCTAAACCTTACAAAAAATCCACATCCACCGCGTACGGGTAGCTCATCAAATATTCCAGGGCTTTTTCGATAGGGTAGTGCTCGAACACCACGGCGTGCAGCATGGTGGTGATGGGCACGTGTAGCTTGTAATGTCGTGCCAATTGATGTCCTATTCGCAGGGTGCGCACGCCTTCGGCCAATTCGGGCATGGTTTTGCGGATTTGCTCCGTGGTTTCACCTTTGGCAAGGCGGGTACCGAAGGTATAGTTGCGGCTGTTGGTACTGGTGGCGGTAGCAACCAGGTCGCCAATCCCTGCAACCCCTATAAATGCCTGACTGCCAGCACCTAGCGATTTCCCAAAGTATACCATTTCGGCAAGGCCTCGGGCAATCAAAAGCCCCTGTATGTTTCGTCCCAGTCCGAGCCCGCCAATGATGCCAGAGCCCAAGGCCACGATGTTTTTCAACGCGCCTGCCAATTCTGCACCCAGAATATCATAAGACCCAAAAACGTGGAATTTTGGACTGTTCAAGGCCAATTGCCCAGCTTGTATTACCTCGCGGAACCTACTGCCGACCAGTGTCGCCGCCGGTTGGCCGGCTACGATTTCGGCGGCGAGGTTGGGACCGCTGAGACAGCCTACGCGCACCACACTGCTTTCTTCCAACACCACTTCGCTCATGGTTCGCACATTGGCGCGGGTGACCACGATGCCCGGTTTTTCCAGATCCTCTTCCTCCAAACCGTTGAGGTCAAACCCCTTTGTGCCGTGAATGATGATATGGTGTGGTCGCAGGTAGGGCGCCAAGGCGCGAATCATGGGCCTGAAACTATTGCTGGGCACCACCGGTAAAATAAGCGTGCACCGTTTGGCCATTTCTTCCAAGTCGTTGATGGCCGTCACGCGCGGCGCCACTTTTACGCCCAAATGTTCCCGTTGTTCGTTGATCATCGCAACGGTTTCAGGCTTACG
>JALHPW010000638.1 GCA_022842255.1 Saprospiraceae bacterium
GGCGGAGGGAAATTTATTTGCCTTTTCGGATTGGGTTTCAAATCACCAAATCCCCAGCTCGCCGAATCCACTTTCAGAACAAACGTTTTTCCTTGATCAAACGTGCCACTTCGGGTGGTACTTTTTCTTCCCACCCACTTTTACCCTGCTGAATTTGGCTGAGCACTTCTTTGTGGTAAATATCGAGAATTGCGGGGTTAAACCCATGAATGTCAACAATGTTTCGATTTTCCAGCAAGTGGTCGTACAAAAAATGAATGGCTTTGGGGATGGGCAGGTTTTTTGAGGTTTGGTAGGGGATGGTCTCGCTTGAATTGAGATTATTACTTTGGGAGATGTTCTCCTTCGCGCTGCGCGCTTCGTGTTGTGGCGGACCCTCCTTCGCGCTGCGCGCTTCGGCGGGTAAACATGGATAAACGTAAAACCGAACACTTTTGGGGAACACCTCCCCAAACGCTGCAAGCAGGTTGTCGGGGTTTGCCTCGGTGGTTTCCCGAAGTATGTTTTGAAGTTTGCGGGCACCCATGGCTAATCCAATTCGCGCGATTTTGTAGTCTGCAAAATAGGCGATGAGCCGTTTGTGTTGTACGCAATCTGAAATAATCACCGTTTGTCCCAGGGCACACAAAATGGTGGCCCGATCTAGAAAATCGCGCTCGTCCAATGCCCCATCCGCACGAAGGTTGTCGAGGGTGATTTCAGTCAGGAAAAAAGTTTGCTCCGGGTTTACATCAGGTTCTGCCAAAAACTGTGCGCTGGCGCATCGAATCATGTCTTGCTGCACCAAGGTTGGTGGCCGGTAGCTTCCACGTGCAATGAGGATGGATTTTTTGTAGAGGAATTCACCGGCATGCAAGCCGTCGCCATCGGGCCCAAAAATGGCAACTTCGGAGAGTTGGTTTTTTACGAGCCAAAGCGACAGGAGTCTGTTGTCAAGCTCCTGAAAATCAGGGCCTTTCAAACGCACCATATCAATTTTCACCCGTCCGCGCAGGTTATCAATCAGGGAGTGAAGCAGGGTTTCCGGGTCTTCGTGATACCGAAAACAGGCATACAGCATGTTCACCCCCAGGATGCCGATGGCTTGTTGTTGCAGGCGGTTGTCTTGGTCCAAAAGGCGGACGTGCAGCACCAGGTCGTTGGGCTTTGAATGGGGTTGGAGCTGGAAACGAAGTCCCATCCAGCCGTCGCCTTTGATGGTCTTTTGATAATTGATGGCTGCTACGGTATCGGCAAAGGCAAAAAAGCACTGCTCTGGGCGAAGCGTGCGCAATCGACCTTCCATGAGTGCGTACTCATGGGCTAGCATTTTATAAAGTCGGGATTCGCAGACGTAACGGCCTTTGCCTTGTTCCTCCGTGCCATAGATTTCATCGCTCACTACCTTGTCGTAGGCACTCATCGTCTTGGCAATCGTGCCTGCCGCCGCACCAGCCTGAAAAAAATGGCGTGCCACTTCCTGTCCAGCCCCAACTTCAGCGAATGCACCATATATACGCTCGTCTAGGTTGATTTCCAGGGCTTTTTGCTCTGTTTCTAAAATTCTACGTGTCATAATTGATGCCGAAAGGTACGGAGAATTGGTGGTGCAATGGAACACCTCCAATTTGTCATTTTGTAAAAAACGGGAGGATACGGAAGCGTAGCAATTGACTGGAACGAACTTTTCATGGACCGATTTTTGCTACATGACAATGCAAGACAGCCTACCTTTGTCGACCTTTTTTTTAAATCCCCCAAATCTCCCTACCAAGCATAAATATCTGCACATGAAGTTCGCGACAAAAGCAATCCACGCCGGCATTGAGCCGGATCCCAGTACCGGGGCAGTGATGACTCCTATTTTCCAGACCTCTACCTATGCGCAGTCGGCACCCGGCGAGCATAAGGGTTATGAATACGCCCGCACCCAAAACCCGACCCGTTCCGCATTGGAAAAAAACCTTGCAGCACTCGAAAACGGCACCGAGGCCATTTGTTTTTCTTCGGGCCTTGCCGCCCAGGATGCTGTGATAAAACTCCTCTCCGCTGGCGATGAGGTATTGGCAGTCAATGATTTATATGGTGGTTCTTACCGTCAGATGGTACGGGTATGGGGACAATGGGGCCTAAAAAGCCGCTTTGTGGACATGTACACGGCCAGTAATGTGGAGCGCGAAATCAGCCCAGCCACCAAACTGATTTGGATTGAAACCCCCACCAACCCAATGCTCAACATTGTGGACATTGCCGCGGTCTGCGCCATTGCCCGCAAACATGGCATCATGACTTGTGTGGACAACACCTTTGCTTCCCCTTACCTACAAAACCCGCTCGATTTGGGGGCGGATATCGTGTTGCATTCAGCTACCAAGTACATCGGTGGCCACTCGGATGTGGTACATGGTTGTTTGGTGGTGAAAGACGCCGAGCTCGCGCAGCGATTGCATTTTCTCCAAAATGCCTGTGGTGCGGTGCCTGGTCCACAGGATTGTTTTCTCATCCTGCGGGGCATCAAGACCCTGCACTTGCGCGTGCAACGGGCCTGTGAAAACGCTGCGATCCTTGCCCAATACCTGGCCGCACACCCAAAAGTTGGGAAGGTCTATTGGCCCGGTTTTGCCAGCCACCCAGGCCATGAAATTGCCAAAAAGCAAATGCGGATGTTTGGCGCGATGGTGTCTTTTGACCTGAAAACCAATTCTTTAGAGGATGCTACCAAAGTGATGAGCAATACTGAATTGTTTACCTTAGCCGAATCGCTCGGCGGGGTAGAATCGCTCATCGGGCATCCGGCCAGCATGACCCACGCCAGCATCCCACGGGAGGAAAGGCTTAAGGTGGGCCTCACCGATACGCTCATTCGCTTGAGTGTGGGGATTGAGGATGCCGATGATTTGATGGACGATTTGGACAAGGCTTTGGCGTAGTGCTTGTAGCTTTTCCCATGAAAACTCGCGTCACCAACCATTCAAACACAACAGCTTATGATACGTTCCCTGCTCACGGCATCCCTCTTTTTTGCCGCAATCAGTCTAAATGCCCAAAACCTACAGCAGATTGGCCACCTCTCTTATGCGCCACTTACGCTGGCAGGTTGTTGGCACCACGTGGACAATTCCGGAGGAGAATGGGCCTTGGTAGGCACCAG
>JALHPW010000639.1 GCA_022842255.1 Saprospiraceae bacterium
AAATTGCCATATCAAAAAAATATCCTTCGCCAAGTTTGTTTTTTCCAAAATAACCAGTAGCATTGCCCTCGAAAATAATCGCTTCATTGGCCCAACCACCTGATGACAAAACTTCGCCTATTATCCGTCCAATTCGATACCCCCATCGACCCTTGGGAACTGCCCGCCTTCCGGGGCGCCGTGGCTGCCAAGGCTGGTTATGAGAACGACCTGTTCCACAACCACGACAACGAAACTGGCGGCTACCACTACCGGCTCCCGCTCATCCAGTACAAACAAGACCGCGGCCTGCCCATGCTCGTGTGCCTCAACGAAGGCATCGAAGAGCTCCACCATTTTTTCTCGCAGCCCGACTGGACGCTGAACCTCAAAGGCCGACAAGCGCCCGTACGCATCCACAAGCTCGATGTGCAGCAATACAACCTCGGCGCCTGGGACAAAACCTTCCGCTACCACTTGCGCGACTGGATTGGCCTGCGCGACGAAAACTACGGCATCTACACCCGCCTCGACGGCGCGGTGGAACGCCTCACCCACCTGCAAACCGTCCTGCAAAAACAACTCGACGCCTTACTCCAACAACTGGATTGTACGCCCGCAAAACCCGTGGAAGTCAAAATCCAGCAAGTACAACGCGAACGCTGGGTGGAGTTCAAAAAGGTAAAGGTGCTGGCGTTTTCGCTGGAATTCACGGCAAACGTGGCCTTGCCGAATTATATAGGGTTGGGGAAGGGTTGTAGTATGGGTTGGGGAGTGGTTAAGGGGTTGCGGTGATGTATGATGTATGAACTATGATGTATGAACTATGGCTGGACTAAATCTTTGAAAACAAATCAATTATGAGATACTTTAGAATGGTTTTGGTGTTGGGGATGGTGATGTTGGGGAGTTGGGTTTGGGGGCAGGATACCATACCCCAATCTAACATCCCTACACTCAATCGCATTGCCGGTGAGTACGATTTTTGGAAGTTGGTTTTTGGGATAGCAGCAGCGGTACTCGCTATTTGGAGTTTTTTCGGTTTGAAATTTTTTGTCAAGACTAAAGCCGAAGAATGGATTCTACAGAAAATTGCAAAAGAGGCAAATCTGACAGTTGAAAACCTGAAAAGTGCGATTAAAGAATATGCCCATATAGCTGAACTCAAAAAGAAAAAAATCTTGATTGTCAGCGCAGCCGAAGGTCAACAAACGCTGAAAAAAGTCTTGGATGGCTGCGGGTTTTCCAACTTTGAATGGGTGAGTATCTCAGGAGTAACAAACATTGTACTCCAGAATACAGACTTGCTTTTACTGAATGATGACCTTGAAAAACCCTTATCCCGCGACCAAATTGAATCGGTTTTTGAAAAATTCAAAACCACTGTAGCCTACCAGTATTTCGGTCCGAAGAATGATTTACCTATTGCCGCGTACAGGACAACCTATCGAGGCATTAATCTTGGCCTTTGCAATAGTGCCGACCGTCTTGAAACGGGTATTCTAAGCCTATTAAAAATTATCTGATACATGTTGGAAACAGAACATCAACTGCTTGAAAAAGCCATTGGAGCCTCCAAAAGCCTTTTCGCTATCTTTGACCGAATAGCGGTAGAGAAACATGAGTTCAAAGACCAACGTCGTTCCGAACTGCCTAAAGTAATACTCACTGCCGACGGACTAACCACCGAGTTCAAGCGGGCAGCAGATGCCGATTTGAAAAGCCACCTGAACTCCGACTTTGAGCGACTAAAAAACCTTCGTGACTCTGCACACGTCGACACCCTACCCTATCTTTTCCAAAAATACGGTTGGCGCATCGCAGACCCAGACGACTCAGAGAAAAAATATCCAGATGAGGCCTTCTGCGACCGATTCCGCGCTAACCAAGCACTGGAAAAGCCCGGTGCTACCGGAGGCTATTTGCTGGTGAAAGGAGACCTTACCGGTATTCAGGAATATATTTACCATAATATTCAAGCGGGGAAAACCGGTGGACTCGGGAATCTCGCTAAACGCCTGCGTGCCCGCTCTACCCTAGTATCATTGCTCACCGATTTCGTTGCCAATGTGATTCTCCGTGAGTTGGGCTTAAGCTCATATCATCTTATGTTTGCTGGAGGAGGACATTTCAATTTGCTTCTGCCGAACGACCCGGAAATCAAGGTGAGATTAAATATGACCACTGAAAGTCTTGACAAATCCATGCGAGCACAATTCGGTGATCGGTTAGAATTGATTATCGCGCACATGGAAATCAAGAGTCGAGAGGAGTTGGAAAAAAATACCAGCCTTTACTTTGAGGCAGTGAATGTTGAGCGAGACCATAAAAAATACAGCCAGCACCGCAAAGATTTGGCGGACCTTTTTGACCACCGGGTGGAAAAAGGAAAGAGAAAAGAAATCCGAATGGGTGGTCTGTTCCCACGGCAACGCTATCTTCTTGAAATTGTCTCTACGGAGAAGCTCCGTTATTTTGAGCCTGAAGATGAAAGGGATTTTCGTGGAGATTTAGTTCTGGCCGAGTTTACTACTCAGGCTCATTATACCTTACTTGCGATTAAGAGTAAAGGAGAGGCTGAAAATCTCTTACTAAAGAACAAAGCAGAAAAAGGCCAAGACGAAAATATCCAATCGGTCCTTATCCTTGCCCTTAACGATACCGATTTCTTGCCCAATGACAATTGGGCGACCGAATTCGACTTCCCAATCAGTTTCGGCTTCCGCTTCTTGGGCAAAAACGCCCCGACCAAAATAGGTCAAGATGGGGAACCAGAAATCCTCGACTTTTCGGAAATAGCTGGCAAAAGCAAAGAGAATCCGAAAAATGACGGCTTTGTCCGCCTTGGCTCCCTCATGCTCGATGTGGACAATTTGGGCCTAATCTTTAGCCATGGCATCAAGAATGCTTCGTTAGCACAAATCATCACCTTGAGCCGTGAAATGAACTACTTTTTTACTGCCCACTTTGACCAGCGAGCAAAGGAGCAAAATATTTATGTAGTCTATTCCGGAGGTGATGACGCTTTTGCCGTCGGAAAGTGGGACAAGTTGATGAAGTTTACCAAAACACTTCGCGAGGATTTTCAAAAATTCATCTGCTACGAGGAAAATAAAAATCCCGACGTGCATTTCAGCGCGGGTATTT
>JALHPW010000640.1 GCA_022842255.1 Saprospiraceae bacterium
AATGGCTTGCAAACAATTGAAAATGAAATGTGGGTTCATTTGTGCCCGAAGGGCTGCGGTTTCCAGTTCTCGTATTTTCTCACGTTCTACCGCTGCTTGACGAATGGATTGGAGTCGTTTTTGATAAAACTGCCAGAGGGCAATCAAGAGGGCGGCCCCGAGTATTGTTCGAAACCACCAGGTGGCCCACCAGGGTGTCAGGATAACAAAAGGCCAGCGTGCCGATTGGCTCCATTGTCCGTCTTCGTTTTGTGCTTGTACTTCAAAAGTGTATTTGCCTGAAGCCAGGTTAGCGAAATTGACCTCGCGGGTCCGTGTGTATACGAAAATGGTATCTGCTCCGAGTAAGCGATAGCGGTATGGGATGTCGCCATTGGAGCGAAAGTGCAGGGAGAAGAAGCGTATCAGAAGGTTGTTTTGGTCATATGCCAGATATTGATTTTCGGAAAGGCTCATGGTTTGATTATTGACCACAAGCTTTTCAAACATTGGTATTGGAATCGGTACTGGTTTTGGTTTTTCTCGGAAACGTGCAATTCCCTGGTCTGTGGCCACCCAGATTTCGTAGCCTAGCCAAGTAACATCATTCACCTGGTTGGATGGCAGTCCGTGTTTGGTCGTCAATGTCTCGACCATCCAAGTGCCACCTGCTTGAGGTCGTATGATGTTCAGTCCCGCATTGGAGGAAGCGTAAATGACCCCGTTCGGTGTCACATCAAGCTCCATCATGACATTGCTGGTCAGTCCTTCCCGAACGGTGAGATGGGTAAATAGTCCATTTTTGTCTCGAATAAGCAGCCCTCCACCACGAAGCGCGATGACCATTCCCCCGCCTGCAGATGCAGGAACCAATTCAACATTACGGGCAGGGAAACGAAGTGCATGGTGCTGAAACGAGGGCAATTCGTAGCGATTATTGCGCCAAAGCCGAAGACCATCTGGGATGGTGACCCAAAGATTTCCCTCCAGATCTGGGGTAACAGAAAAGGTGCGCAGCCCTGATATGCTGCTATCCAAGGATATTTTATCTGCCCCCTTTTTCAAGGGGTCGATGGAATGAAATCCATAGGTGGAACTAGCCCACCAAACTCCATCCTTTAAGGGGTCTTGGGTGATTTTTTTGACGGACATCCGATTGTTTATGACCTTCCCTTGGATAAACTGCTTGATGTTTGTCCATCGGTTATTTTCCAAAAACGCCAGGGCACTGCCACCCCAAAGCCGCCCACTTAAGGAATCAAAATGAAGTAAGGAGACTTCTACATTGCCTGTCTTTGAAAAACTGGGCAGTTGCGTAATCTGACCGCTGAACCGGTCAATCGCACAAATTTCAGGCATCCGCATACCGATGTAAACCGTCTTTATGCCATCATTGGTAAGTCGCATCACTTGATTGGACGGCAATCCGTTGGAAACATCCAGGATATCAAGCCCCGGATTTTTGCAATAAAAGACTCCGGCATCGGTGGTGGCAGCCCACCAGCCACCCTCATGGTCACGATGCATCGTAGAAACGGCATGGCCGGGCAGCACATTCTCGAAGGAATCGCACATAAAATGTTCTACAGAACGGAAACACAATAAACCTTGGTTTGGGCCACTTGCATTCGCTAGAAAGATGGCCCCATCGGAATCAACATATACATGGTTTAGCACGACATCCTTTTTGCCGTACCAAACAAGCTGCCGGTCGCGATAGATATAAAAGGTTTGAAAGTTGCAAACCAGTAGGTCGCCATTTACCAGTCGATGGACCTCAATCTGTTTCCCAATATTGTGGGATTGACCAAATAAAGGAAGCGTACCCAAGGAAACCTCGTTACCATCTTCCAAAAGCATAAGCTCTTTTGACTCGGTCCAAAATTTTAGATCGGGCGCAGTTTTTAGCTTAAACCGATTGGAATAGATAATCTTCCCCCCTATTTCTGCAAAAACAAATACGGGCTTTTCAGTCTTGGGAACAACTTCGTAGGTGCCATTGGGCTTTACCATCAACAAACCTAAATTCAACAGTGGGAGCCAGAGGGACCCGTCTTTTTCAAAGGAAAAGCTCCCAAATGATACGAATTGGTGCGCTTTAATAATTTGGTTGAATTGCCAGGGCCTAACAGTATCGTTATCAATAATCGAAAGCGAAGCATCGAGCCGGTTGAACCAAATACGTCCTTGTGGGTCTTCCGCTATCTTAAATGCAGAACCAAAAGCCGCAACGCTCGTATCCACGGGGCGGTGAAATTCGTACCCATTAAATCGGCAAATACCTTGTGAGGTGGCAAACCACATAAAGCCCCGGCTATCCTGCATCATACCATAAATCTCGTTGCTGGGGAGTCCATGCGCCGTGGTGAGTCTTTGCCAAGCAGGGTGCTGGGCATACAGATTGCCGGCCCAAATGGGACAGAGACCGACAAAAATTACCAAAAAATATTTGTGTAAAACACTCATATACCGAACGTATTGTCTGCTTGTTCGTCCGGTAAAAGTATGAATAGTCGGCGCATGGAGATTATTTAAACAACCCTCGAATTTTATCCAACCAGCTACTGGCAGGGGCAGGGCTGCGTTCCGGTATTTCGCCGAACAATTCCTGAAAGGAGTAGTTGATTTTGCTCTTAAGGGCCTCAAAATATTCGGAGGCTATCAGGTTTTTGCTCCACTCCTTTTGCGCGATGTTATAGGATGCCTGTAGCAAAAGATAATCATCCCCATATTCTTGGCAGAGGTTCAAGGCTTTTTCGGTTTTCTGCTCTTGTAATAGTTGAAGGACTTGCGCTTTGATATCTGCCGATGGGGTTTGTCTGGAAGCGGTCGCACGCATCTCCGGATCATTTAGGATAGCTTCGCAGATTTGGGCTTGCAACCGGGCACGCTCTTCAATACCAATGAGCCCCAGCACGCTTAAACGGGCAGATTCAGAGAGGCGGCCATGTAATACCTTGGCGATGACGATGTCTGCACGAAAAAGCAGTTGGACGGCTTCTTCCAGATTCCCTTCGCGCAAGGCTTGGCGGATGAAAGGCGCTGCTGCTTTCGGGTTTAGTTTTTGACCTTCCTCTTTGGTAAATTCAAGCAAGGCAAAATGGATTCGGTTGCGCTCAATGTGCCAATGCTC
>JALHPW010000641.1 GCA_022842255.1 Saprospiraceae bacterium
CTGCCAAAGGCTTGAAAAAGAGCCAGATTGAAGAATACCTCGATTTTTACCGGGGCGCCGGTGTGCAGCACATTGCTGTAGCTACCGACAATATCCTGGAAACAGTGAGTCAAATGCGCGCCAACGGGGTTGATTTCCTGTATGTTCCAGAGGTGTACTACGAGGATGTGCTCGATCGGGTGGGTAAAATTGACGAAAACATCGAGGATTTAAAAGCTTTGAATATCCTGGTTGACCGAGATGAAGACGGCTATCTGCTTCAGATTTTCACCAAGCCCATTCAGGATCGCCCCACGGTTTTCTTCGAGATTATCCAGCGTCGCGGCGCAAAATCATTTGGTAAGGGGAATTTCAAGGCACTTTTTGAGGCCATTGAACGGGAACAGGAATTGCGCGGGACGCTTTGAGTTCACCGTTTAAATAAAATTGAAGGGGCTGGTGGAGGTTGATTGGGTTTATAAAGTTGATGAACGTTGATAATTGCACTCAAAAAAGTAGGGAGTATCCACTTCCTGCGTGCAAAAATAAACCAGCATCAACTTTATAAACCCAATCAACCTCCACCAGCCCCTTCCTCTATTTTGGAAATAACGAGGTTTTTATCGCGTCTTCCAAACAACCTCTTCGGCCCCTAGTTCTTTTGCTAAATACCTAGCTAAAACGAAGAAATAATCGGAAAGTCGGTTGAGGTACTGCAAGGCCAAATCTTCCACGGGTTCGCCGGATTGGGCAAGCGCTACGCTCAGTCGTTCAGCGCGGCGGCAAACGGTGCGACACAGGTGGCAAATAGAAACTGTGGTATGGCCACCAGGAAGGATGAAGTTTTTGAGCGGGGGTAATTGTTCGTCCATGGCATCCATTTCCGTTTCCAAAAGCTCGATATCGGCTGGGAGCAAGTCTGGAGTGGGCGGATGTTTGGCAGGGTCGGAGGCAAGGTGTGCACCCAAGGTGAACAACCGGTGCTGCGTATGGGCCAAAATGTGGCGAACGTGTTGGTTTTCAACCGAATCGCGCAACAACCCTATGAATGAATTAAGTTCATCCACCGTACCATAGGCATCTACCCGCAGGTCGCTTTTCGGCACACGCCGTCCGCCAAACAACGCTGTTTCGCCCTTGTCGCCAGTTTTGGTGTAGATTCGGAAGGCCATGTGGTGATTAATGTGGTCAATTTGATTAATGTGACCAATTTGATTAATGTGACCAATTTGATTAATGTGACCAATGAGGCTAATGTGAGCTCAAAACACATTAATCACATTTTTCACATTCAACAAATTGGCCTTATTTATGCTTCACAAACTCATACCCCCCTTTCGTGGCACCCCAAACCTGTTCGCCTTTTTCGTTGAAACCTTGGTCCCAACTGCGCAACATGGTTTTGGTGATGGTAACGGTAGACGAGGCGTATTTAGCACCGCGAAGGGTGCTTTCACAGCCCGTGCCTTTGGTAGCGCCTGCAAATGAGCCGTCCTTTTCTTTTTTCAAAAAAACGGTACATCCGTCACGTAGGCTTAAGTCAGTGGGCTTCAATTGGTTAAATGCGTCGGGTGTTTTGTATTTACCTGCCCAATTGGCTTGGTCAGGCAGGGTATAAACTATGCTTTTAAAAGCGCCGGAACCATCGCTTTCTACTTTATACACCCGTTGCCGATAAGGCTTGTCTTCTGCCGTTGCGGTAGCTTGTTCTACATATAGCCAATGATTGGATTTGTCGCTCGTCCAAATCGGTCGAATATGCAGGCGGATGTCGTAAAAATCCGAGTCCCGCTGGCTTTGCGCTTGACTGCTAAAGTCGCCCACCATGAAGTCAACCAACTGTTGCAGGTCCCGAGTGCTCGCTTGTTTGGGTACACGGACCGTGCTGCATTGGAATAACAAACCAATGCATAGCAATAATACCGGCCAATACCGGGAAGGTTGGAATTTACTGTTTTCCATTGAGTTCGCGGTCAGATCCCGATCCTTGGGCAGGGGGAGTTACTGTTTTTTCGGCACCAGGTTTTTGCATCCCACCGGGTTTGCCAGACAGGCCACCGCTTTCAGGGTTGCAGGTGCTGCACTCTACCCGTTCGCCGTTCAATGCTTTCCAGGTGAGTGGTGCCCATTCTTGCATCGGTTTGAGCAGTTCTGTTTTTTTGGTACGGCCTTGGGCCAATTGAAAACGACTGAGCAATACTGTTTTCAACTTTGGCTTCAGGATATAAATGATAGAACCGATTTTTTCATCACCAGCCAGCGGGATGAGTTCGATGCAAGTGACGGCGTGTTGGAGTGCTTCAGTGCCATCGACGGTGCCGCTGAATTCAAGAAAATCTTTGGTAGCTTTCTGGTCGCCAGCAATGACTTTCTCCAGTGTTTCCTTGTATTTAAAACCGGCCCATTCAGCTGTTTTGAGCACGGAGCCGGATATTTCTACATCATGATTTGGGCTTTTTTGGGCCTCGAGCAGGGTAGGGGAAAACAAGGAAGCCAAGATAGCTACTAGGAGGATACTTCTCATGGGAAAATGATTTAGGTTAAAAAGACGGACAAAGATACAGCCGGAGTTCGGGCATTTCGGATTAGAGATTGGTTAAACAATCCCAAACAAAATCAGAAGCTGCCCGGAGGAATGTTTTGGGGCACTTCTTTTTCAAAATCAGTTTTTGTTGTGTTGTCTTTGCCTACTTTTGCGCCGCTTTAGCCAAAGAAACTGCGTTGAACAGTTTCTTTCCTCTTCAACATTCACCATCTCTATTTCTACACATGGGACGCGCGTTTGAATTCCGCAAAGAAAGAAAATTTAAGCGTTGGGCCGGTATGGCCAAAACCTTTACCCGGATTGGCCGGGAGATTGCATTGGCCGTTAAATCTGGCGGCCCCAACCCTGAATACAATTCCCGGCTTCGTGTAGCCATCCAAAACGCGAAAACGGCGAATATGCCCAAGGCAAACGTGGAAAGTGCCATTAAAAAAGCCTCTGGGAAAGAAGCCGAAAACTTCCAAGAAGTGCTGTATGAGGGCAAAGGCCCTGGAGGGGTAGCTGTGTTGGTGGAAACTGCTACCGACAATCCTACCCGTACCGTGGCCAATGTCCGTATGTATTTTGACCGCTGCGGTGGGG
>JALHPW010000642.1 GCA_022842255.1 Saprospiraceae bacterium
TTGGCGAAGGCGCTACATCTCCAATGTCAAATAGCACGGTGTTCCCGGAAACGGAGACCGGAGCGGGCATCGAACTGATAAATTCCAGCTCGTTGTCCAATGTAACCTCCACGAATTGGTCCTCCGCTACCACCGCTCCTTGGTTTTGGTAATAAATGCTGACTACTCGGGTACTGCATGGACGCACGTTGTTGCCACCGATGTCGAGGCGCATTTGCGGACAATTCGTTTCTGGGTAAACGAGGTAATCTTCCGTTTGCACGAGCGGGTCGGTACCCAGCAGACTGAACGCGCGTTCGGCTTGCCCACAGATATCAAAATTTGCATTCCATGGGAAAACTTCCAAGGTGTAATCCCCTGATGGGACGAAGATTTGATACTCACCATTGTTGTCGGTTTTCAAGTTGATGTATCCAGTGGCAAACTCCAAACGCATGTCCCACAACCCGGCAGCGGGATCATTGAGGTCTGCGACACAATCATTGCTTTGGTCCAGGGTGACCTTTCCTTTGATTTGGTGAATCAAATCGAGGCTTTGGATGGGCAAATCAAGCGCAGCGCTGTTGTTTTCGTTTGGCGGGAAAGACACGGTATTCAAAGCCGTTGGGCATTGGAAGAAAAACGGTTCGTTGGGGGAACTTGTGATGGTATAATCACCGGAGGGTAGTAATAACTGGTACCCTCCCTGTCCATTTGAAAACGACTCGAAAATTTCTGTGCCATTGTTGGCCCGTACTTTTGCGTGGTAGATGCCGGGCTCAGCAGCATCGGCCGTACAGCTTTCATCATTGTCTTTTTGTATCTTTCCGGTAAGCGTGTTGACAAAAAAGCCCGTATTGGCGCTCACCCGCATGAATCCCATTTGGCCGGTGGTGGTGCTGGCCGCGCCAACTGCCCAACCATCGGTCGTAAGTGTTCCAGACACAGTAACCAAGGGCGGCTGACCATCTTCAGGCGACTCTGCGCCCCAAACCAAGGTTCCATCCGCGTTGATTCGCATCAAAAAACCACGGTTGGTCACGGTACTGCCGCTGGCCAGAAAACTGCCGTCCGGATAAGCGCGAAGGCTATTCAGGTCTTCTGGGAGAGACAAATCTGCAGAAAGGCCCGTTTCTACCCCTGCTGCGTCATAAAATCGGATGTGCCATTTGCTCGCCTCGTAGAAATAAAGCCCGAAACCTCCGTTGGGCAGGGCAAGCATTCCGGAATAAAGTTCAGCAGCAGGCTGTATTTGCCAGATGATGTTCCCTTGGTTGTCGGTGCGGGTCAATTGGTTGTAATTGAATTTTCGGAACAGCAAATCACCATTCGAAAGCAAGATTGGAGCATGCTCAATGCCTTGAAAATTAATGGCTTTGTTGTACACCACATTCCCATCGTTGTCCAGGTGCTTAATCGAAGGCGTGTTGGCTTGGAGATACACGAGGGCGTTTCCATTGTCCATGATGTCCATCACCTGGGCAAACCGTTCGTATAACCCCGGGAATGAAATCTCTGCCTGCAGACTGCCATCGGCATTGAGGCGAAGCACATGTACGTCGCTGGAGTCGTTGTGCAATCCCAGCAAAAAATCGCCGTCAGCCAGTTCAAAAGCATCGCCTTTTGGGAATGCGAACTCCCCAAAGGGAAGGGATAGCGGGATGTAAAGATTGTCCCAGACGGTGTTCAGGTTGGCATCCAGTTTAATCACCCTGGGTTGGACGAGCATCCCGAAAGTATTCCAATCGGTGCCATCCACACTCCCCGTTACCAGGTAGCCCCCATCCGAAGTAGGGGTGACGGCGCTGCCCCCCGAGGTTTGGTAGTTTGCTGGGGTTGGGAAAACAACTTTTTCATTTTGTTGCGCAAGGGCAGGGGCGATGCTGAGGCAAAGCAGCCAAAACAACATCAGATAGGAAATCAGATTCTTTGTCATAGTCGAAATTTGTTTGGTACGATGCAAAAGTCCGGGCAGGCATCTCCCAGAACAAAATCAATTTTTTAAATTTGCCGGAGTATTTTTTAGCAATTCGTGTCGTTTTTAATTGATTATCAATGGTTTTATAATGGATAATTCTGCCCTACTAGAAGCCATCCGTTCGCTCAGTGCCTGGGAGGTACGCAATTTCCGCCGTTGGCTGGAATCACCGGCTTTTAATACTCGTTCAGCGCACACGCGCTTGTTCGATTTCATCGTGTCGTGTCTTTCTCAAAAGCAGGAGCCGGATGCATACGCCGCTGCCCAGGCATTGGGTTTTGCGGATGCTGCCGAAAAAAAAATGCGCTACGAAATGGCCGGTCTACTGGAACTCTTGCACGAGTTTTTGGCCTGGCAGGAAATGAACAAAGATATATGCCAGCGACAGCTTTACCTGTTGCGTGCCTTGCGCCGTCGTGGTTTGGAGAAAAACTTTGGACTGGCGGAGCGGGAGATGGATAGAGCCCTGGGCAAAACAAACGAGATGGCTTTGGGGCGTTATCTCATTGATTTTCAATATCAACAGGAGCGATACGAATGGGATGCCCAGCAGCAGCGCGGACAACTTTTTCCCTTTGAAGCATTGAGTAAAAGCCTCAATGCTTGGTATGCGGGGCAATTGATGCAAATGGCTTGTATGAGCAAAGCCAAAGGGGCTATCCAGCGACAACAGCGATTTGTGACGCCCGACTGGACGCTTTCAATTTTGAGGCAATTGCCGGACCGGCCACACAAAACCTTGCCGGCTGTAATGCTTTATCACCTCGGTCATGAAATGCTCAGCCATTCTGAAAATGTCAAGCTTGTGTCGGATTTTTTGGAAATGTTGAAGAAAAACACCTCAATACTGCCCACGCATGAAGCCAAAGGGTTGCTTATGCTTGCAATCAATCATGGTATCCGCCGCATCAATGAAGGCAATCGGGCCGCTATTCGAACCACCCTGGATTTTTATCTTTTTGGATTGGAATCCAAACTCCTGCACGACGAGCGGGGCATTCTTTCAAAGTATACCTACAACAACGTCCTGATGAGTTTTGTGGCTCTGGAGGAATGGGATGAAGCCCTCCAGTTCCTGGAAAAATACCGCCCGGAACTAGCTGCCAATGAGCGCGAAAACGTGTATCAATACAATTTGTCCATCTTT
>JALHPW010000643.1 GCA_022842255.1 Saprospiraceae bacterium
ACCTTGGCCAGGCTTGTGCCTTGGGCGCCAGTTCCGGGTCCTGTTCTATACGCTCGGCCAGCTCGTCCCACACTGTAGATGGAGGCGTGTAAAGGGGCATTTTTTGCAACGGAACCTCAAGTGTTTGGTCAAAACCCAATTGCTCCGCAATGTCCTCCCACAGCCCCATAGGAGGCTGATATTCAGGCAATTGATGGATAGCCTGCCGTAAATTTTCCCTGTTGAGTTCCATATTAGTACATCATTTGAGGTGAAAGCAGTTCCCGGAGCCGCTTTTTGGCTGCAAACAATTGTGATTTGGAGGTGCCTTCCGATACGTTGAGCATTTCGGCAATTTCTTTGTGCGCATACCCCTCTACCTCAGCCAATACGAACACTGCTCGGGCGCCTTCGGGCAGGCGTTGGATGGCTTGTTCCAATTGCATTGCGTCGATGGGGGAACTGCCCCAATCCAGCACGGTTTCCTGGTAATCTTCTGGCCAGGATTCCATCGGGGATTTTCGCCTTTCCACTTTTTGGAGCGCGGCACGCACCACAATCGTTTTGATCCAGGCGCCCAGGGTACTGCGTTGCTCAAAACCACCGATGTGCTTGAACACCTGCATAAATGCATCCTGCAAAGCTTCTCCCGCCCAGTCCATATCCCCGGTAATCCGGTATGCGGTAGTGTACATGGCCTGACTGTAGCGATCGTAAAGGGCTTTTTGGGCCTTTCGGTCGTTCAGCTGGCAAAGGGATATGAGTTGTTGGTCTGTCACCGGAAGAAAGTGTGGTTCAGGAAGTCTTTGCCATAAAGAGTACGGGGTGGAATGGAAAGGTTGGAATGGGGAAATATTTTTTTGTCTATTCTATTCTCCAGGTTACTCAAAGACATTCTTAATTGGCCAATTCAGCGTATTGTAACCACTAAATTGACGACATTAGACTCGAAGTCGCCCGGTGAATAGAATAGGCAAAATCGATTGAGCCGTTTGAAATCGACCAAGACTGTTCAAAATCTGCTGATTCATCCAATATCTATAAACCCTTTAAACAGGTCGCACACCTTAGCTGCCGGTATCCACCTATTCATTCAAATTGAGCTATTATGACAAAATCAATCTATCCTATCTGTTGGATGGGCATTTGCCTGCTTTGCCTGAATTTTTTACCGCAGGTTGGCCATGCCCAGGCACTTCGCATCCCCGAAAACACCAATTTCTCCTGTAATGTCGGCAGACGCGTAGGTATCACCGATATCCAGATCAAATGGAACGCCCCCGGTGTAAAAGGCCGGGAGGGCAAAATTTGGGGTACCGACATAGCCTATTATGGATTCGAGGTTTTGGGTTTCGGTTCAAACATGGAGTCCCCCTGGCGCGCGGGTGCCGACGAAAGCACCGTAGTTTCCTTTTCTACCGATGTGACTGTCAATGGCAAAATACTTAATGCCGGCAAATATGGCTTTTTTATCGCCCTGTATCCCGATTCCTGTGTTTTGATTTTCAACAAGAATGTGGACGGCTGGGGAAGTTATTTTTACCGAAGCGAACTGGATGTGTTGCGGGTCGCCACGGTTCAGCAAAAGAACCAGCCAGTGCTGCAGGAAAGACTGGCCTACAACTTTTACAATCAAACAGATGCATCCGTCGAAATTGCCTTGGAATGGGAGCGTTGGAAAATTCCTTTTACGGTTAGTGTCGACGTCCAATCCACCACCCTGGAATACATAAAGGACCAAATGACCGGCGCACTGGGATTTGACCCACCAAGCCTGGAACAGGCTGCGCAATGGTGCCTGAATCAAAATATCTACCTGGATGGGGCATTGCAATGGATCAATACCGCTACGGACCCCAGATTTGTCGGAAATCCTTCTTTCAAGGCACTTTCCATAAAATCAGGCATCCTGGAATTGCAGGGTAAAACGGTCGAAGCGAGCGCTATCATGGAAAAAGCAGTAGAAAGTGGAACGGTATTAGAATTGCACGCTTATGGCAAGCAGTTGCTGGGAAGAAAAAAAGTAAAGGAGGCGATGGCCGTTTTTGAAAAGAATCACCAAAAACACAAAGGCGCCTGGCCGACCCATGCGGGACTCATGCGTGGTTACAGCGCAATGGGCGATCTGAAATCTGCCATCAAACACGCAAAACTTGCCCTGGAACAAGCCCCAGATGCAACGAACAAAGATTTTCTCACCCGGATGATAGCACAGTTAGAACAAGGTAAGCCCTTGTAGTTTGTTGTCGTCTCTATGCATTGTTGTACCAAGCAGGGCAGGAAATCAATACCCAAGTACTATTTTCTTGGCAAAATTTCCTGCCTGTACAACATACGGGCCCTTTGGTAAAATGCCAATGTCAATCCTATCGCCCTCGTTTTGAAGTACTTTGGATAAAGCCGTTTTTCCGCTCAAGTCCTTGATTGTAACCAATAAGGGATATGCTGGCGGTTTGTTTTCAGGAAAACGGAGTTGGATGGGACCGGCTGTCGGGTTGGGGTAAATCGATAGCCCGAACTTGGCCACTTCCTCACCCTGAAAAACAGCCGAAACCGGATTGGCCTCCACCGCCCCGATGGAGGGTGGGTTGGCGAACTGTTGGTGCAAAAAATCAAACTCGGGGTCGCCCAAGTTCAAACCCTGGCCAGCCGCCGGACTGTTTGTTGGAATCGAAAAATCCTCGTTCAAAGGGTCTTGGAACAAGGGATTCTGGTTCACGATTTGGTTGGGTTCAGCAACCGGGATGTCCGGGCCATTCCAGTTCGGATTGTCAACATGGTACCAAAGGTTGTTCGAGAACGCAAAGCTTTCGGGTGCGGTGTTCGGGCCAATGTTTGTCACAACCGGATTGGCGTTCGACAACACGACGATGTTGTTTCGGAACCGGTTGTTGCCGCAGGGCAGGAAGCGGCTGGGGTCGACGGTTTCCTGCAAAATCCGGATGGCCCATTTGTCGGGGCGGTAAATCGTGTTGTGGGCCACATCCACCTCGACCGCTCCCACAAATGCGATAGGGGCTTGCGACCCGATGATGATATTGGAAAACACCTGTACCCGTGCGGCCTCAAAATGGGCCGTGTCGGGCCGGAAAAACTGGAGTCCCGTGCTGCCGCCGATGTTC
>JALHPW010000644.1:0-1335 GCA_022842255.1 Saprospiraceae bacterium
ATCGGGCAGCCGGGCGTGCGCGACCTTTCCCCACAAATCATTGGGCGCGTGGTGGCGCTGAGCAAAAGTTTGCGGCCCTACCGATACCTGGAATCGGATTCTTTGGTGGCCCGGGAACTCAGCCCAGAGCGCGGGCAGCTCCTGGTGAGCATCGTGAACAGCCAAATCGACAATGGTTCGCTGCGGCGCATTTTTCAGTTCTCCGACTTTTCATACGCCGACCTGAAAGATGTGGTGCTTTCCGGCGAATATCTCAGTGGTATCAATCTGCACCATGCTGATTTGACCGGGGCCACCCTGGATGAAACCGATTTGAGTCGTGCTGATTTGAGCGGAGCCGACTTGTCAGATGCCGTATTTGCCCGTGCCAATGTGCGCGAAGCGCGATTCCGGCAGGCCAATCTCACCAATGCCTATTTTGAATCGGCCGATCTTACCCAAGCCAATTTTTACGGCGCGAAAATGCGGAGCGCAAACTTCGCGGGCGCAAAACTCCGGCAAACCCATTTCACCAATGCCGACCTTTCTGCGGCCAACCTATTTGGCGCGACGCTGATTCGAACCGGGCTTGACCAAACCGTACTGGACAGCGCTGTGGTAGACAGCCATCAATGGCTGAATCAACTTCCAAGGGGAAGCCAAGACAGCATTCGGGGACTGAATCATGTGTTGGCCAATTACAGGGTGGACTCGGTGCAAACCGTCATGCGCATGCAGTTTATGTTGTTGCGAAAGGGGAAATGAGAGAAATGGTTGATTGGGTTGATAAAGTTGAGGAGGGTTTATTTTTTGCAACCTGGAAGTGAAAAACCGCTGCTTTTTTGAGCAAACCTATCAACCCCATAAACCCCAACAACATCCATAAACCCTTTTTCAGATTACCTGATTAAGCGCAAAAAACAACACCAAATAAATCCAAAGTCCGTCTAGAAAATGCCAATAAAGCGTGAGCAAGCGTAGGCTGAGTCGTTTTTCCGGGTCTGAAAAATAAACCAGGACCGTCACCGGGTCTACCATGTGTTTTTTGGCTGCGCGATAAAATTTGAACAGAAACGGGAGACCCGCCAATACGTGCGCCAGGTGCACAAAGGAAATGACGTATAAAAAACCAGTGGTTGTGGATGTGCCGAGGTTGATATTGTTTTGAAACAACCACCACCAAGCTACCGCCTGCATGCCTGTAAATAGTAGGGAGAGCCAGATGGTATACCTCAGATTTTGTTGATAACCAATGGTATTATCGGAAAGATAGCAGCGTTTTGCGCGAATCATGGTCCAACTGCTGGCAAGCAGAATAGCGGTATTGAGCACAAATAGCATGGGCACCTGAACCGG
>JALHPW010000644.1:1345-3095 GCA_022842255.1 Saprospiraceae bacterium
CGTTGGTGACGCGGATGTACACGTAAGCGATTGTGAGTGCCAAAAACAAAAATGCAAGGCCGAACAAAAGGATGAAAAGCATCACATTTTTGGGGTGGAACAGAAACTCGTCTTGTTTGGTATCCATATTAATAGCGCAAAACCGTGAAATAATGGCCTCAAAACCCCAAGAATAGCGTCATTTAAACGGAAATGAATTTGATTTCAGGCAGAAATCAACCCAATACCCAGAATAGCCAACCCTATGCCCAGCCAATTGAGCCGCGAAAGTTTTTCCCGAAACAGCGTTACCGCCCCAATGGTTGTGACAACGATGATACTCACATTCGCTACGGGGAAAACAAAAGACCCTTCCAGCCCACTATCCAAGGCAAGCAGGATAAAAAGCATAGAGCCATAATTCGGGATGCCCAGGATAATGCCAGCCATTACATTTTTCCAGGCAAATTGAAGCCGCCCGCTTGCCCAACCCAGAATGGCAAGAACCAAGCCCAATACCCCTGCCGTCCCAAAAATGGTGATGATGAAGGTCGGATCGCTCATATCGGCAAAACCTTCATTTTGCACGCGGACCAACAACACTTCCAGCAAACCCGCCAATATCCAGGTCGCGATGGGAATCCAGAGCAAATTTGAATATTTGGGGGCGTTGGACTTTTCAACCAACAATTGCTGCGAAGGCCAGTTCACCAAAACAATGGAAGCTAAGGCAAACAAAAAACCAAGTATTTTGACCCAACCCGCTGATTCATGATAGGCCAAAACGGCAAACGGAACGGTCATGAGGATCGACATTTTTTGCATGATCTGCCCGACCGTCACCCCAAAATACCGAACCGTAAGCGCGGTCATGTTAAAGCCGCTCACGAAAATCAAGCCCAACACCAAGGCATAAGGCATCCAGGGCGTCGAAAAGTCTTCCGATTGCACCGGAAAATGTCCCAAATGCAGCCAACCACAACAAAAACAGGTGATATAATTGAATACGATGGCCTGAAAACCATCTACGCCAAAACGCCCAAAAAGTTTGAAAATAAAGCCCAGCAACACCGAGCAGACAACCGTCAGGAGAAGGAAGGACATACGAATTACGAAGTGGGAAATACGAGATACGAAGTGGAAGGTACGAAGTACGAAGTGCGGGCGAAGGTACAACGATAGCGCTGGACTTGGCCAAAGCGTACTTCACACTTCGTAATTCGTAATTCGTAATTCCCACCTCGTACTTCGTACCTCCCTACCCTCCCAGCCAAACCTTAAATTCACTCACTTTTTCGCGGCTGACGATGACTTCGCCCTTGGCGCTGGGGGCCAATTCGAGTATTAGGCGGCCATTGAGGTAGGGACTGATTTTTTGAATGGCCGTGAGCCGGACCATCATGTTGCGGTTGATGCGGAAAAACTCCTTTGGATTGACGAGGGATTCTAGCTCGTCGAGCGAATGTTCTACGACCGGACTTTTGCCATTTTGGGTGATGGCTTGGGTTAGACTGTTGTCGGAGCGGAAATAGGCAACATCTGCGGTGTTCAAGAAGCCGAAATTCGCTCCGTTTTTGATTAAAAAACGCTCTTTGTACTCCTTTTTTTCAAAAAAACGTTCCAAGGCTTCCAATTCCAGGGTGGTTGAAATTGCCTTTTTTGAATTCAAAACCTTTTCAATGGCTGCTTTTAAATCGTCTGGGTCAACCGGTTTGAGCAGGTAATCCACGGCATTGACCCGAAAGGCCCGCACGGCATAATGGTCGAATGC
>JALHPW010000645.1 GCA_022842255.1 Saprospiraceae bacterium
AAGCCAATGACCAATTCATGGTGGCTGGAATTTCATTCGACTTAACCGTTGCAATCGGCAGTTATGTTTTGGCAAGATTTCATTCAAATGGACAAATAGACACAAGCTTTCGGGAAAAAATATTGCCCTTTGAAGGAAGGTCGCTTAAAATAGTACGCCTGGATTCTGGAAAGTTATTGGCTGCTGGAGGGAAAGACTTTCAAGTGATTCGTTTGTTCCAAGATGGAAGTATGGACCCAACTTTTGGGGTAGAAGGCCGAGCTGCCTTCCCATATAATGGCGCAGACGCCAAAGATTTCGTGGTGCTTCCTGATGGAAAAATTGTGGTAGGGGGGCATGTTACTGTCGATTTTAACAACACAGATTATGCACTTGTTTGTTATACATCAGAAGGACAATTAGCGACCAATTTTGGTAATCAAGGAATATCGATTCATGCATACTCATTTTCTTTAACCAGTGAATCTATCAATGCTTTGGGGCTACAAGCAGATGGAAAAATTGTAGGGGCAGGCTACCAATACTCTGGAGGGGCGGGCAATAGAGATATTTCGGTGGTTCGATTTTGGGGAGATGATGATGGTACCACTTCGGTCCCGTCAGAAGAGGAAACGATGTCCCAACGGTCGTTTTTTAGTATTCAAAATAACCTCGTAACCGATAACCTTGCATGTTCGGTTTTTCTGCCTGCTGCACAACCCGTGCAGATGGACCTGGTGCATGCGAATGGCAGCTTAATTGCTTCGTGGGCATACCGCGATTTGCTCCCTGGAACAAACAACCTGCAAGTTGATTTGTCCCAAACCAGAATACCTGCGGGCTTTTACTTTTTGCGTTGCCAAACAAAAGGGCAGATGCAAACCCTGAAGCTTATGAAAACAGACCGCGAATGAGCAATTTGCTATTGGTTGGTCCTTCAAACAGTCTAAAGTAATCCCATCAATTTTTATGATTGGATAAACCTTTCTGCCTCGCGCGCGTTTTCCGCCACATGATTGATGTTCTGAAAATCCGCACCCTCGGTGAGTTGAAAAAAAGTGGCTACACGCCCCGTTCTGTCAAAGACGAACTACGTGCCAACCTCCTCCAGAAAATCCACAGCAAAGCCGATATTTTTCCCGGTATCTATGGTTTTGATGATACGGTATTGCCCGATGTGGAACGCGCTGTACTCAGCCGGCACAACATCCTCCTGCTAGGACTGCGTGGTCAGGCCAAAACCAGGATTGCGCGGATGCTCGTCAATTTGTTGGACGAACATATCCCCATTGTAGCTGGAAGTGAGCTCAACGACGATCCGCTTGCGCCCATCAGTCGCTGGGCCAAAGATTTGATTGCCGAAAAAGGCGACGATACGCCCATCGAGTGGTTGCATCGCGACGAGCGGTACATCGAAAAATTGGCTACACCCGACGTGAGCATCGCCGACCTCGTGGGCGATGTGGACCCTATTAAAGCGGCCAACCTGCGTTTGCCGTATTCCGACGAGCGTGTAATCCACTTTGGTTTGATCCCACGCGAGCACCGTTGTTTGTTTGTAATCAACGAGTTGCCTGACCTGCAGGCCCGGATTCAGGTATCGCTTTTCAACGTGTTGCAAGAAGGCGACATGCAAATCCGGGGCTTCAAACTCCGGCTTCCGCTCGACGTGGAGTTCATTTTCACCGCCAACCCGGAGGATTATACCAACCGTGGCAGCATCATCACGCCACTGAAAGACCGTATTGAAAGTCAAATCACCACACACTATCCGACCGAGATTGAAATTGGCCGTAAAATCACCGAACAAGAGGCACGTATCAGTCCTGAACAACGCAGTCAGATTGAGGTGCCCGATGTATTGAAGGATTTGATTGAAGAAATTGCCTTTGCGGCCCGCGACTCGGAATTTGTGGATAAAAAGAGCGGGGTGAGCGCACGTCTTACCATTGCAGCCTATGAAAACCTGTATTCCGCTGCCGAGCGGCGGATGCTTCGCAATGGGGAAAAGAAAACCACGGCCCGAATCACTGATTTCTGGGGCGTAGTGCCTGCCATTACGGGAAAGGTGGAAATGGTGTACGAAGGCGAACAAGAAGGTCCGCACTCGGTGGCCCTGCACCTGATTGGTCAAGCCGTCAAAAAAGTGTTTTTGCAATATTTCCCCAACCCAAATAAGTTGAAAAAAGGTCAGGAACGCGACCCATACGGCGTGTTAAAAGCTTGGTTTTCAGCAGGTAATGTGGTGGATTTGTTGACGGAACTGGATGCCAAGCAATTTAGCAAAGAGCTAGAAGCGGTAGCCGGACTCAAAAAAATCGTGGAAGATTCCAAAACCCCTGCGGCAACATTGCAGACCTACATGGAGCTGGTGCTGCACGGTCTATCGGAATTCGATGTGCTGAGCAAATCGTTTGTGCAGACCCGTTGGGTGTTCAAAGACCACCTTGCCGGGGCCCTGGATAGCGACGAGGATGATACGGATTTGCGGGGGCTGTTTAATTGAGCAAAAGTGGTGGTACGAAACATAGTCGTGCCACCACTTTTTTTTCTTTGTGGAACTCCGCTGCCGTTTATCGAGTTTTGTGCCTGCTTAACAACTTATGCAAATAGGAACCGTAATAAAATCAACCGGCAGTTGGTACAACGTCCGTCTCAACGACAGCGGCCAAGTACTGCAATGCCGCACCGTCGGCAAACTCCGCCTCGACGATATCCAGCTCACCAATCCGGTGGGCGTGGGCGATCAGGTAGAGATAGAATCTGAGGGCGAAACCCAGGGGCTCATCAAAAAAGTGTTGCCGCGCCGCAATTATGTGATTCGACAATCACCGCGTCGCAAACACGATTTACACCTGCTAGCTGCCAACATCGACCAAGCTGTGCTCATTGTGACGGTGGTGGAACCTACCCTCAAACCGGGGTTCATCGACCGTTTCATCGTCATGATTGAACGCGACGATATCCCGGTCACCATCGTATTCAACAAGGCCGATTTGTACGATCAGGAGGACATGGAGAAATTTGAGGAGATGAGGGCCTTGTACGAAGGGATTGGATACCCATGTCTGCTCACTTCGACCATGACCGGGCAAGGTCTGGAAGCGTTGAGAGAC
>JALHPW010000646.1 GCA_022842255.1 Saprospiraceae bacterium
GTACACCCTTCGAATGGCTGGTAAACTCCGGTGCGTACATGCACTGCAAGGTGGTGATGCCGTTGCTCATATCGCCGCGCAGGGAAACCACCAGCGGGTATTCGAACACAAAGGTGCCGCGTGGGAGGTAATCAATAAAAAAGTGGGTAGCCAGGTCTTTGGTGCTTTCATAGTAGCCCAAACCACCTTGCCAACGATAACTGCTCAGCACGTTGGTGGGTTCAAAACCAGCGGCACGCATGTCTTTCAAATGCACAAATTCCATGGCTCGATCAACCCGGATTTCGATTCGGACCTTGATTTTGTCGCCGCGTTTCAAGGACTGACCTTCGGAAATGGGTTTCAAAACCGGACCAGTAGGCGAATTCTCTTCTAAAAACAGCTGTTTCACAATGGTCAATGGCGTCTTTTTGAAATCTTGGATTTTATCGAGGTCTTCAAAGTATTGCCAGTAGGCCGCTCCCCACACGATGTTGGAGTTCGGGTTTTCGACCTTGATTTCTGCCCATGATTTTTTGACTTCCGAGCCTGGCCAATTTTGTTTGAAATAACCAGTGCCGGCTTCGTACTCGTTGACTTTCAATGGTTTGCCTGCCATGGAAACTTGCACAGGTTTCGAGTTTTCCAACCAGTTGGAGCCATTCAGGAGCAATGCATATACAGCTTCAGCGGTGGCCTTGGTGCTTTCCCAACGGTTGGTTTGTTTGTTTTTCAGAAGCCAGATTCGCAGTTCCTCTACCGATTTGGCATCGTTGGCAACCTCGCTGAATACCTCTACCATGAGTGCTTGGGTTTCTACGGGCAACTGATACCAGTAATATCCCCAATCGACCGGCCAGTACATGCCCAGTTCCTCTTTCATCGTAGCCCGCTCTTTCAAACTGGCCACGATTTTGGCAGCTGAATCCTTGCGACCATTGCGGTGCAAAGCCAGGGCCAACAAACCTTCCTGATACAGTCCCTTGCCCAGCCAGTATTTTTCTGCCTGACCCAGGTAATAACTGAGCTCTTTGTTTGGACGATCGACTGGGGCAAAGGAGCGCAGGTACAGGTATTGAATGGTCATGCCATCCAGATGGTCGTCTTCCATTTTGGCCTTACCTTCTTTCACAAGTCGCTCTAATTCAGCATATTGGTCATTTATTTTGCGGTCGCAATAGCCCAATGCCTTATCGAGCATTTGTTCTGATTTCTGGTCTTTTTGTGGGTCAAAAGCCCCCAGTTTTTGCAAGTGCATGAACCCGGTGGCGATGTATTGGGTAATGTACCAACTGTCTTGACCACCAGTGAACCAGGGCCAAGCTCCACTGTTCAGCTGCCGCTCCGCGAGGGTATTCAGGGCGCGTTCGCGCTCGTCTGCCATCCGATTGAGGTCAAAAAGCAGTGCAATGTTTTGTTTTTGCTGTTCTTCACTTTGTGCGTCAAGCACCCAAGGCGTTTCTTCCAAGAGGGCATATTTCAGTTCTTGATTCTTGGAAAGGTTGCTTTTGAGCGCGGCGTCCTGCGGGTTTGCTTTCCAGCGGTCGTACACCCGTTTGATGTTGGGCATTTTTTCCACTACGTTGGAGGCCAAGGTGTTGGCGTACAAACGGCTGAAAATCTGCTCAGAACATTCATGTGGGAATTCCATCAGGTAGGGTAGGGACTGTACTGCGTACCAAACCGGGTTGGAAGTGAATTCAAGGGAATAATTGTGTGTTTTGAGCGTGGAACTTTCCCCTTGATTTTTCAAATTTTCAAAGGTGAAGGTCTTGGTTTGGTTGCCACGCAGGGAGATGGGCAGGGTCTCTGTCACCAACATCCGGTTGGAGACCACCGGAATGGTACTTTCCTCGCCATCGCGGAATGTATTGCCGTCGGCGGATATTTGCCAGGTAACAGCACCAGTGTAATCTTCTGGCACCTTTACGCGCCATGCTACTGCAGAGGACTGTCCTGGAAGTACTGAAAAACGGGCTACTCGGGAATTGTTGGCCAACCCAAAAGCACGTTCTACGGTGGTCATCGTGGCAGCATCCAACAGGGCCAGCGCGGCAGTACCTTCAATCTTTTCCTTGGAGAGGTTGCTGACCTTGGCTGAAAACTCGATTTCATCGCCCTGGCGCAGAAAGCGCGGCGGGTTGGCGATGACCATGAGTTCTTTTTGGGTCACCACTTCTTTAACGGAAAGCGCCTGCTCCAATTCTTTCGTATGGGCATAGGTGAGCAATTTCCAGCGGGTGAGCGCCTCGTTCATGGTGAATTTCAGGATCACATTCCCATCCGCATCGGTACGCAGTTCGGGAAAGAAAAACACGGTTTCGTTTAGGTTGCGGCGGATAGATGGAGCGGTGTCGGTTTGTTTAACTTTGGGAGCGGCCTCACCACCCACTGCTACCTCATCGTACCGTACATCAGGGTTTAAATCGTGGACGAAGCTGTAATCATCGCCGTTTTTCTCGGCCTTCTTATTTGGGGCGCCTCCACCAGTGCCTGGGGCTGCTGATTCCATCATTGCTTCTGGAGCCCTTGAACGCACCGCATTTCCACGGAAGGGGTTCAAATCCTGACTTCTTCCCCCCCACATAGGAAAATCAAACCAGTTTAAGGCAGGATAAGCTCGCCCGGGCGTTCCCGGTTCTGCCCGACGGTTGTCATATCGAACTTGTCCGTTGTTGATGCCAAAATTGATGGAACCATTGAAGTTGATTCTGGAGTAGTGGTTGGGGAATGAAATGCCATACCAATCATGTGGCAGGAACTGATCCAGGGAAGCATCGTACATCGCAGCGACCATCTCGGCAGCTACCTTGTCTTTTTTCGGGCCGCTTATCTTGATACGCCATTCCTCTTTCTGCCCCGGAGCGAGTTTGTCACGGAATGTTTCGTAACTGATTTTCAGGTCTTTATTGCTCCAGGGGACGTTGAGAAATATTTGGCTGACCCCATATATCCGGTTGTTTTTGATACAGAAGAAATGCGTTGAAATCCCCCCGCGATCGGACTCTCGGATAGGGATTTCCACGCTGGAAAGTCCACGCATACGGCCACTCACCCACTCCGGTTTTTGCAATGCGCCGGATTGCTCCTGGGCAAAGAAAAAGTATAGGCCTTC
>JALHPW010000647.1 GCA_022842255.1 Saprospiraceae bacterium
CGTTGAAATAGAATCCTTTTTCATGCACTGCTTGCACCGCTTGCACTACCTCAGAGAGTTCGGAGTTTTTGACCAGGTAGCCGTTCACGCCTTCGCCCACCATGTGCACAATATGCCGCTCCTCACTGTGTACAGAGAGGATGATGATTTTCATGTATGGGAAAAGTTTTTTGAGCTGCCGGGTGGTGTCCAGGCCATTCATTTCCGGCATGGTTAGGTCCAAAAGCACGACCTGCGGGGTAGGGGCTACAACAAAGAGCTGCTCCAGCAAATCCTTGCCGTTGGCAGCTTCAACGTTGACGTTGATGCGTTCAAAACCATTCAGAAGTGACACCAAACACTCCCTGAAAAGCCTTTGGTCTTCTGCGATGGCCACATGAATAGTGTCTTCGCTCATAGATGATTAGCCCTCGAATGGGACATTGACAATTGTTTTCAATCCTTCACCCGGGCTGGTTTGCCAAACTACGGTAGCATTCAAATAATTAGCGCGTGCCTCAATGTTTTTCAACCCCAATCCCCGCTTGTCCTGCAAAATAGCAGGGTCGAAACCCTTGCCATTGTCGGTGTATTCAAAGAGGATTGTACCGTCCGAGTGACCCAAAAGTATAATAATTTTGGAAGCCTCCGCATGACGTATAGAATTGTTTATTAATTCCTGTGCAATGCGATAGAGCCCGAGCTCCAGCTTTCCGCCTAATCTTGGGAAGTTTGAAGAACACTCAAAATCGACATTTAGTTGAGGGCTATCGTTTTTTTGGCAAAGGCTGGCAAGGGCATCCGCGAGGCCAAACATTTCCAATCCGGGAGGGGTCATGGAATGTGAAATTCGACGTACGGAGGCAATACCACTGTCAATGATTTCGCGGCTTTCGGCCAGTAGGCGTTCGGCGTCTGCATTGCGATCCAACTGGTTGATTTTCAACTTTAAAGTCGAAAATATCCCACCTAGCTCATCGTGTAAGTCCGTGGCAATTCGATGCCTTTCAGACTCCACCTGTTCGATATTGCTGTGCAGAAGTGCTTCGCGATGGGCTGTTTCTACCTCACTGAGGTGAAGCTGCTGACGCAACATTTTTTTCTGGTAAAAAAAGAAAAATATCACCACGGCACCGGCCAACAGTGCGAGGGTGAGCATGCCCACAAAGAGGAAAAGAAACACATCTATTTGGCCTTCCATAAACCGATGGTGATGAAAAAATATACCAGGATGCTAAAAAGCGCATGGAAAGCCCAAATGTACAGATTCAGAGCACGGTTAATACCTACAATATAGTTGCTAAAGGCAAAAAGTAGCACATTGCCCGAAAAATAGAGTAAAAACCCGGTGTTCACCCAGAACACCGGGTCGTCTTCAAGCCGTTTGATTTTCATTTCCTCGAGCGTGCGGTAGCACCAAAGCAGGCATAGTACGATGACCAAAATACCTTCCAGGCTACGTGCATAGGTGTTGAAGGTATCAATGTCCTGCAAAAACGCCGAATTGAGTGCAGAGAGCACAGCAAAACCCAACGAAAGCCCTACGAATACTGATTTTTTTAGAAAACCGTGGAGTACCTGGCTGTAAAACCAAACGATGCAAGCGAATTCCATCGGGGTGTACAAATGCAACAGCCAGAGATTGTTTAGTTTTTGGGCGTTCAGGTAAGAGGAAGAAAATTGGACAACCCCGCCCAAAAAAGCATAGCAGGCCATCGCTTTCATAGCACCTCCCAAATGCCGGAACCTGAACAGGCCTACCAACATCGGGACCGCTATGAAATAGGTGGCAAATGATATGATTAATTTGGGCCAAGGAATCATGTTTCTTGGAAGTCAAAGTTAGGGCATCTGACCGGTCATCAATGGACTGCTGGGGTCGCAGGTGGGCGGACAAGGGTCGCAGAAATCATAAGTCCCGCTGATTACATCTCGCCCAACGGTTGGGTTGATGATGTCTTGTCCGGCACTGTTTACCGCTACCAACACCAGTTTTTCCACGCCATTGTCGAGCCCGAAGTAAAGCCGTATGGCATTAGTGCCAGACTCTTGCAACATGTCGTTGACCTCGGCGATATTGATTTTGAATGCTTTAATGGAGTTCGCGTTGGCATTACGCCAGTTGGTGGTCCAAGTAACGGCGGTTTGCAGTGGAATGAGATAAGGACTGTCTGCCATGGTGTCGAGTTGTGTTTTTATAAGTGAAAAATTACTGTTCGCTCCAAATATAGGGGCGGTGACCTATCCCCATAAAATGCTTCGTATGATTATTTTTCAAAACAGGTATTTCTACGGGTCTTGGTAGGCAGGACTACCCATTTTGCTAAACGCGCATTTCTGCGCTTGTGCAGGCTTACTTGTTCATGGCACCTTTGCCCTGTCATTAGAGCCAACGATTCTTCACGGTCGCCTTCGGCGGCACAATTTTTAATAACATGAAAACAATCGCTTTGACCCTGTCGGCATTTTGCCTTGTAATCCTCTTCATAACTTGCCAAGAAAACGTCAAAACCCCCGTAACCGCAGCCCCCAACGACGCCATTACCGCTGCCCCGCTGCCCATTATTGTTCCGGGCTTCAAATTTCCAGAAGACAGCGCCACCATCCTCAGTTGGGTAAACACCCCAAATTTTGATTCGGTGAGTATCTACAAACATGCATGGGGCATCTGGGCGGGACTTACAGACGTCTCGGGCCAATCCTACAACGGCCAAAAACTACTGGTGTACGAAACCTGGCCAGGTATCACAGATGTACAAACTTTGGTGCGTGAGGGCAAAACCGACTGCCCTACCCGTCGTGGTGCCCCAAAACTGAGCGTGCCACACCAATTTGGTCACGCCCAGTTCCTGCGCAAAGGCACTTTGGGGAGCAGCGACTCCATCGACATCGACCCTCGTTTTTGGGTGGGTGTTACCTACGACCCCACCGCCGCTTGTCATGCCACCAAATATCAATTGCTTGATTCGGCGGTTATTGCAAGCAAACTTAAGTCGGGGGGGATTGGCACCATCCCCGCTTTCCCCAACACTGCCCTTACACTAAAGCCGGCCTATTTTGTTGGAAAGGCCACAGATGCACTCATTGAAATTCCGTCCTGGCCCGGACCACCC
>JALHPW010000648.1 GCA_022842255.1 Saprospiraceae bacterium
ACCCCAATCAACGCAGCCGGCAAAAGATGGGGCTGTTCGGCTGGTTTTTTAAGCAGGGCAGGTAGTTTTTGGGCGAAGAACCAAGCCGCCAACAAACAAAACCCAACCGAAGGCAAAAAGAGGTAACGCTCGTTCAAAAAGGTGCTGGTGCGTACAAAAATGTTGGATACTACGCTGATAGTCAGCAGGAAATACAGGACGCTGTAAGCTGGAACGGCCCAATCAGACGCATCTGAAGTTCGAACCTTGCGCATTTGTCGGTAGGCCCAGAACCCCAATCCAACATAGGCCGCCAAAGACAGCAGTGCCCGCCAATCCGACCAGTTTATCTTCGGGACATGGTAAGGATAATAGTCGATGGTAAGGGGGTGCGGCACAAACAACAGTTTCAAACTCCAGCCCAGGGAAAGGAAAATGGTGGCAAATTTCTCGGAAGCCTTCATGCCCAAAAACGGGTTCAAGACCAGTTCGTCGGGGTGCTCAATCGGGGTTTCCAAGGCCAGGGCGCGCATCAAAAGGAACAGGGCTACAGCAGCCAGCATGGGCAAACAGGCGGACACGATACGCCCCAGCGGAAGTTTTGAAAACATCCACAACGTAAGCGGGATGACGGCCAAAAAAGTGGCGGTGTTCTCCTTTGAAAGCAAACCCAGCAGAAAGCTCCCAGCGGCCATCCAGCGCCATTTATTATCCTGAGTGTCAAAATGCTTCATCACCGCCCACAAGGCGCCGAAACTGCCCAACATGGCAAAGATTTCGTCACGGCTTTTGATGTTGGCCACCACTTCCACGTGCAATGGATGGAACATAAATATCGCCGCAGCCAGGAAAGGCACACTGAAAAACCACTTCCCACCTTCCTTGAGCGGAAATAGGGCCACCAGGACATGGTAGAGCAAAATACCCGCCAACCCATAAAACAACACATTGAGGACGTGCCCAACCCCCGGATTGTCTTTGCCAAACAAACCCACCTCCATGGCAAAGCTGGCCAAAGGCAAGGGACGGTATCGCCCTCCTTCCAACATCAACTTTGGGTCTTTGTAAAAACCCAAAAGACTGTCGTTCCCAAAAATATCGGCCAAGCCAGCAAATCCCTGCTGCACAAAACTATTGTCCCAAATAAACAACTGGTCGTCCTGCAAATACCCAAAAGTGGCCGTAATGCCATAAAAAACGACCGAAATGCCCATCAAAATAGCGGCCGGCACTAGATGTTGGCTCCAAAATCCGGGTTCAAAAAAGTTGGTCGGGCCGATGTGTGCAGTTTGCTTCGTGACAGGCTGTTTGGCAGCCAACTTGGTAGGTGTTTTTTTAGTAGCCATGCGATGCAGGTGTTCCGTTTTATGCGGGCAAAAGTATTTTTTTCAACGCGGAAAAAATGTCTGAGTAGTCAAAGGTTTCCAGATTCCGCCAATAATCAAGGGTTTCGCGCAACTGTGCCAGGGAAGACACCCCCAGCAACAGGCCATCCAACCCAGGATGTAACCCCGCGAAAATCAGGCCGATATGGTTCATGGTTTTCACAGGTGGGCGCACAAAAGCCGTGTTCCAATCGGGCAACATTGCCCCAATCTTTTCAAGCAGCGGCGCCACTTTTTCGGGCTGACCGCCACGCGCCAAAAAGGTGCTGTCGGTAGGGTAGGGGGGCTCCAGTTTTACACCGCCGGCATTTAGGCCGTAAGCGTAGAATTGGTGATTGGTTGATTGGTGATTGGTGATTGGTGGGTTGGAACTTTCCGAAAGTTTAAAACTTTCGGAAAGTTGAGAAGCCTCCAAAGGCGCGTAGCGAGCAAAATCCGATTGTAAAACGTTGTGTTTCAATTGGATTTCAAAAGACAGTCCAAGGTCCTGGTTTGCGACTGCGTAGGCCTGCGGATGGGCAATGCCGGAGAGTCCGGGACGAATCCCAAACTCCGTTTGAATACGCTGGAGGGCTTCCAGGGAGGTTTTGATTTCGGCAACTTGATCTCGGTTGTCCCAATGGAACATGATACAACCCAGATTCTCGCCCAACAGCCTCCTGTACTCTTCGGTCATCATTTGTACAAACGAAGGGGCCAGGTTCACCTCCGGCGAGCGCATGTTGTCGAGGCTCCCGATTTTCATGGTGATGTCCAAATCGCGCAGCCCATGCGCGTGGATGTAGGTTTGCAGGATTTTTTCCGCTGCACGAAAGTCGGCCGGCTGTCGGTTGAGTGGATAATTGGTGGCACAATCCACCTGCCGAAAACCTGACCGCATCCAAGCATCGAGCAATTGGAAAGCCTCGGCTTCGGGTACGGTCCAACCCCATTGGGCGGTACCCAGCATTAATTTTTTTGCAATTGGAACCATATCAGGCGGCAAATGTCTGATTTGTTGTTGGCTTTGAATCCAATTGTGTAATTATGCAACAAAAAACGACACCATGATTACGTTTAGAATCGCAGACGAAGACGACACCCATGTGGTTTCACAACTGCTTGGCGACCTGTTTAAAGAGGTAGGACACACCCTCACAGCCTCCGAAATTGCCGATATTTTCTTGCAAATTGATGCCGACGACATGCATTCTACCCTCCTGGCCCTGGATGATGACGGGGATGCAGTGGGAGTGATCACCATTGTTGAATCCTTGGCATTGTATGCGGGCGGCCGGATTGGCGTCATCAACGAACTGTATGTGGTGCCCGAATATCGCTCCGAAGGCGTAGGGAAATTGTTGCTCGATGCGGCCAAAGAACTGGCCGACCAACGCGGCTGGGCCCGGATTGAGGTGACCACCCCGGGCGAAGAGTACGCCAAAACCCTGCGTTTTTATGAGCGGGAAGGGTTTATGGCTATTGGGCCGCGGTATAAGTATTTGGGTTGATGAGGGTTTATGGGGTTTATGAGGTTGATAGGGTTTATGGGGTTGATAGGGTTTATGTTTTGCGCTCGGTAGAGCAGGGTTTTTCCATTTTTTAGGTGGCAAAAAATAAGGCGGCTGTACCCATTATCGAAACCTATAAGATTTGACAAACCTTACAGGTTTTTATACGCCCAATTCACCTCGGATAATTGCCGAGGTCCGTACATCAACCATCTAAATTCTGCAATCCAACAT
>JALHPW010000649.1 GCA_022842255.1 Saprospiraceae bacterium
CCATCTCTTCTGGTTTTTCTCGGTCAGTTATTTTGCCCCAGTCTTTGCCTGGGAAATTGTGCAAAAAACTGCTTCCGCTTGGGTTTTGACCATGATATTTGTAGCGCTTTACGGCCTGATGTTAAACCCGAAACGATAGTTAAAAGGTTGATAGGGTTTATTGGGTTGATAAGGTTTATATGCGAAAAAGGCCGAAATTTTACCTTTTCGAATCAATTATAAACCTAATCAACCCAATAAACCGCCATAAACCCTTTGCAAATATGCTCCTCCCATGAAAAACGGTCTCAACCGGCAACAAAACATCCAGCGTGTATTTTTGCTATGCGCCATTGCACTGGTGCTTCAGGCTGCCAACCTGCAACTGTTTGACGGTTCCTACGCCAAGTTGGCGGATGCAACGGCCATTGAGGAACTCACGGTGTACCCACCACGCGGCATCGTTTATGACCGCAATATGGAACGCATCGTAAACAACGAGGCAACCTTCGACCTGATGGTGACCTACAATCAGGTCGACATGAAAAAGATGGATGTGCCCAAGTTTTGCGAGATTTTGGGCATCAAGCAGGAGGATTTCAAACGCAATTTGGAAAAAGATTGGAGGAGCGGAAAATTTTCAAAGTCGGTGCCCTTTGTTTTCCTGAAAAAAATATCCCCTGAAAAAAACGCCCGCCTGTTGGAAAGCCAGTACGAATTCCCTGGCTTTTTCGTGCAAGCGCGGAGCATCCGTGGCTATCCGTTCAACGCCGGGGCGCACGTGTTGGGTTATATCAACGAAGTTGACCCGCGAGACATTGAGCGCAGCAAGGGTAAATACGAAACAGGCGATTATATCGGCGCAGCAGGCCTGGAATCGGGCTATGAAGACTATCTCCGTGGCAAAAAAGGGGTAACCAATTTGCTTCGCGACAACCTGGGGCGCATTGTCGGTAAATACAAACAGGGAGAACGCGACTCAGCCGCGGTGGCCGGCAAGGACTTGGTTTCGAGTATTGATATCCGCTTGCAAGCCTATGGCGAAAAACTGATGGCCAACAAAACCGGGAGCGTGGTGGCTATTGACCCCAAGACCGGGCAAATTTTGGCCATGATCAGTGCCCCAACCTACAACCCCAATCTCTTGGTCATGACCAACGAGCGTGGGCAGGAGTTCAGCCGACTGCTCACCGATCCGCTCCGGTATTTTTTCGACCGAACGGTAATGGCGAAGTATCCGCCGGGGTCAATTTTCAAAACGGTGGTTTCCTTGATTGGTTTGCAAGAAGGGACGATTAACGAAAATGCCGGGTACAACTGTTCGGGCGGTTATTTTTACGCGGGCAGGCTTTACAAATGCCACCACAGCGGCCATTTGAATGGAGTGGTAGATGCCTTGGCGCATTCTTGTAACTCCTATTACATGAATAAGTACCGCGACCAGGTAGATAAATTTGGCTACTCCAACCCACAGGCCGGACTGGATGAATTCAATAAATACATGACCCAATTTGGTTTTGGGCAGCGTTTGGGGATTGATTATCCGAATGAAAGTCCAGGCGGATTTCCAACCTCGGCTTACTACAACAAGCTGTATCCCAAGAATTTAGGTGGATGGCACTCACCTACCATTATGTCTTGTGGCATTGGGCAGGGAGAGTTGCAGTTGACCACCCTGCAGATGGCCAACCTGGCGGCCTGCATCGCGAATAGGGGATATTGGTACCCGCCGCACTTGATCAAAGAATTTAAGGATGGAACGCCCATTCCGGAGCGTTTTTATGTGAAACACCAGGTAGAAATCGACCGGCGCCATTTTGAAACGGTCGTGGAAGGTATGAGCGAGTGTGTGATTCGAGGCACCGCGCGTATTGCGCAAGTACCTGGGGTATCGGTGTGTGGCAAGACGGGCACAAGTCAAAACCCGCATGGTGACGACCACTCCGTGTTTTTTGCTTTTGCGCCCAAGGACAATCCCCAAATTGCAATTGCAGTATATGTGGAAAACGCGGGTTGGGGAGCTTCCTATGCAGCGCCCATCGCGGGGCTGATGATTGAGAAAATGCTCAACGACACCATTTCGACCGATCGAATTGCGATTGAAGAGCGTATGGTGAATGCCGACTTGACTTCCAAGATTCTAGCCAATCGGGCACAAGAAAAAATACAGGCTAAACTGCCCAAGCCCAAGCCGGATTCGCTGCCGGACCCGGCGAAAATACCCACCGAGGTGCCTGATGCGATAAAGCCTGGTGAATCCAAGCCGCAAACCAACCGGAGGAAATAGATAAAAAAATCCCGTATCGAACCACGATACGGGATTTTTTTGTTTAGGAGGCTGAGGCCTTATTTCAATTTCACTTTCGTAGCCACCGAAGCTTTGGCCTTTTGCTGCTCCTCGTCGAAAGGTTTGAGGTTGATGGTCAGGGTGTGGCCGCCATCGCCGATTTCGCCGAGCTTGTTGTCGCTTTTCTTCACAACGCGGTCAGGGAAGTGGTAAATTTGTTTGTAGCTCATGTCGGCCAAAAACATTTTAACCATGTCCATGCTGCCCTCTTCATCGTCGCCGCTGTTGTCCATCATGGCTTTTTTCATTTCTTCGCCCAAATCGCCGGTGCTAAGGCGTTCGAAACTTTTGCCATTAAAGCGGAATACCTCTTCCACTTTGCTTTCGTACTTGTCTTTGTTGATGATTTTGAGTGCGCGGTTGAGCGCGGCCATATCAGCAAATTCGAAAGAGTAGCCAAAATTGAAATTACTGGTGTCTTTGATTTCGACCACACTGGTAATGCCCTGTACGCCTTGGAGCGTTGCGGCCACGCTGCTCATCTGGTCGCCAAGACCGCCCATGGGGTCTGCTTCGACAGGGGCATCCGCGGGGGGCGTGTAATCGCCTTCACCCTGGATGGCGGTAGAGTCGCCTCCCATGTTCATGGCAGAGCTGTCGCCACCCATTCCTTTGAACATGTCCATCATGCCTTTCATTTCGCTCATATCAAGCGTCATTTTATAGGTGCCCGAACCATTGTTGCGGAAGGTAGCTTCCTCAATGATATGGAGGCAACCGGTGAGTGCAGTGACGCTCATTGCGAATACTGCGAGAAAAAG
>JALHPW010000650.1 GCA_022842255.1 Saprospiraceae bacterium
ATTGAACTTATTGAACGAGTCCGGTTTGTTCAAAACTGGTATTACGATGAGCGGAGGCAAAAGCTTTACAGCCGACTGATTGGAGTAGCGCCTTTGGCCTCTATTCGGGATTCGGAAGGCCAATTCAGGTATTTTAGACCCTTGTTTTACCAGATGTATCCTTGAGTTTGGGTGAAAAAAAAGAGGGCTGTCCTAAACACGGACAGCCCTCTTTTTTTTCATCCAAACTCAAACCTATCCCTCAAAGTGCAGGGATATCGTAAACGTACGGCTGAGCACCTTTTCCAAAACCGTGCTTTGTTGGAGCCGGTCGTTGAAAATCAACACGTTGTTGATGCCTTGCGAGACCTTGAGTTCTGGTGAGAAAATAAAATAAGGGAAGAAAAACTGAATCCCGGCCCCGTACTCGACCTGAAAATCGGTGGGCGCAATTTTCACCAAACCTGCGGCCTGTCGCGTTCGCGAGTCGCTGGCCACGTCGAAAGAGTATTTCACCCCACCGATTACGAAGAGGCGAAAATCGTGATAAGGCGCTGATTTATAACGCACATGGAAGGGCAATTCCACCAAAACCGACTCAATGGGTCGGCTGACAATCCGTCCGTTTTGGCCGGCTGGCGAATATCGGATGGTGTGTTCGGTGAACGAAAGTGTGGGCAGGAAACGAATGTCAAAATACTCGCCCACCTTCAAGTTCGATACGATACCGAGGTTGAAGCCCGGTCCGGTCACCGATTCGGCACGGGTAAAGGAGTCGTTTCGGATGAAATCCTTCGAATGGTAAATACGGTAATCACTCGCATTGTAGCCAAGCGTGATACCGAAATAATAGTTTTTCTGCTGAAAATCAAGGTAGTTCAGGTTCTTGCCTTGATTGAACTGCGCCGTGGCGGTGGGCAGTTGCAGTTGCAGCAAACAGTAAAAAACAAAGACAATCCGCAGGGCGGTTTTGCCAAGGGCTACTGTTTTGTGGCTGTGTAAATGGAGCATATTCCGAGCGTTAGTCGTTCGCATATAGGGTTTTGAAAACCGGTTTTGGTTAATATTTCAGTGAATTGCTTGCCTTCGGGGAAAACCTGTACACTTTCGAACAAATAGGTGTAGGCCCGCATATCGCGACTGGTCAAACGCCCAATCAGGGGTAAAACGTATTTGAAGTAGGCATTGTACAGTTGTTTTATGGGAAAAATATGCGGTTTTGAGAATTCCAGAATGACCACCCGCCCGCCAGGACGCAATACCCGGTTCATTTCTGCGAGCCCTTTCTCCAAGGTTTCAAAATTGCGCACGCCAAACGCCACCGTCACGGCATCGAACGAATCATTGTCAAAACGAAGCTGCTCACTGTCGCCTGTTTCCAGCGAAATAACCGTTTCGAGCCCTGCACCTTTGATTTTTACCCGACCGAGCTCAAGCATCTGGTTGGCAATATCTATACCGACTATGCGCTGGGGCTTTAAAATCTTGGCCATCAGGATTGCTACATCGGCGGTGCCCGTTGCCACGTCCAAAATTTCTTTGGGTTGCGCGGATTTCAAATAGCCAATGGCGCGTTTGCGCCACCACACGTCAATACCCAGGGAAAGTACCCGATTGAGCAGGTCGTAACGCGGTGCGATGCGATCGAACATTTGCTCGACCTCGGCTTTTTTACCTGCTTCGGAGCCGTAGGGGGTGACGGTAATTTCTTCTTTCATAAAAATATTAGATGCAAAAGTAGCAATCGGGGTTGGATTGCGGGCAAAACTGGTGCTTCGTGCTACAGCTTGATGTTTTCCACAATCTCCAACCCATAACCAATAAACCCGGTGCGAGGTTTTGGATGGTTGGTCAGTAACCGAATTCTGTTGATGCCCAGTTCCCGAAGAATCTGTGCACCCACGCCAAAATCCTTTTTCCCAATCGCGGTGTGCAGTTCAAACCGGTCGGTATTGCCCTCGTCCACCAGCTGTTTGTAGTATTGGAGTTTTGCCAATAAATTTGCTTTGTCACCTTGTCGCAGGTACACAAACGCCCCTTTTTCGGCCTCCTGGATGGCTTTGAGTGCCGAAGCGATTTGGGTGCCATAGTCTGACAGCAGGGAGCCGAGTATCCCCCCCGTTTCCGACCAGGAGTGTACCCGCACCAGTACCGGTTCATCTTCCTCCCAAGTACCCTTTTTGAGTACCAAATGGGTGTCGTTGCTGGCGATGTCTGTAAACACAACCGCTTGAAAATCACCGTGTATGGTGCTCATGGGGATTTCCATTTCCTTGCGTACGAGACGCTCTGTCCGCATCCGGTAGGCCACGAGGTCGTCGATGGAAATGATTTTCAGTCCGTGGGTTTTGGCTACCTCCATCAATTGGGGAAGCCTTGCCATGGAACCATCGGCATTCAGGATTTCAACCAGTACGCCCACTGGGGCCAGTCCGGCCAATCGGGCCAAGTCTACTGCCGCTTCGGTGTGGCCAGTGCGGCGGAGTACGCCACCTGTTTTGGCACGGAGTGGAAAAATGTGTCCAGGGCGCGCATAATCGCTGGGTTTGGCTGCCGATTCGGTAAGCCAGCGAATCCCGGTAGCCCGGTCGTATGCCGAAATACCAGTGCTGCAACCCTGTCCGATTAAATCGATGGATACTGTGAAGGCTGTTTCGTGGAGTGCCGTGTTGCTGTTTACCATCAGATCGAGCCCCAATTCATCGGCACGTTTTTCTTCCAGTGGCGTGCAGATGAGGCCCCGTCCGTGGGTGGCCATAAAATTGATCACGTCGGGTGTGATGGTTTCGGCGGCGCAGATGAAGTCGCCCTCGTTTTCACGGTCCTCGTCGTCCACGACAATAATGACGCGTCCGGCGCGGATTTCGGCAATGGCTTCTTCTATGGTGTTGAGTTGAAATTGGTCAGGCATGAATCTGTGTGGAGGTGGTTTACCCGCAGAAGGAGGGTAGTTGGAAAGAATTTAGGGGCAAAGGTATTTGAATGGGGGGCTGTTCTGCTTGTCAATTTTCAAAAATTACCCTCCCATGTTTTTGCGGATACTTGCTATTGCGCTACGGCTGCTCGATGAACACCTTCAAAGGG
>JALHPW010000651.1 GCA_022842255.1 Saprospiraceae bacterium
TTTTGGCCAAATCCCTTTTGCCAAAGGCAAGATGGCCTTGCGCCCAGAACTCTTGTTTACCACAAAAGGGGGGGCTTACGATTACCTCAATGGTGGAAAGCCAGACATTAAGGTCAATTATATTGAGCTGCCCATTTCTATTGAATACCGATTGTTGGGTTTTGTAAACCTTCACGCAGGTGGATATGCGTCCTTGCTGGCTACCGGCGACGGAAAAATAGAAGGCATTCCGGGCACCTTGGCCAAAGCGGATTTTGAGGATTTTGATTTTGGGTGGCATGCCGGTGCCGGACTTGATTTTGGCGGCTTGGGACTGCATTTTCGCCTCTCTCGCGGCCTTCAAAAAGTGGGCACCCAATCTGTAGATGGTGTGGTGGGCGATTTGAAAAACGCCGCTTGGGCCGTGACGCTTTCTTACGGACTATAACATTCCCTTCTTTTCAGAATCGTTTATCTACTCGCTGACCAGTATCGTTTATGAAGATTTTTTGTATCGGAAGAAATTACACCGATCATGCCAAAGAGCTGAACAACCCCGTGCCCTCAGAGCCACTCGTGTTTATGAAGCCGCCTACGGCACTGCTGCTTGCCAACAGGCCTTTTTACCATCCCGACTTTACGCAAGACCTTCATTATGAGGGAGAAATCGTGCTGCGCGTATGCAAAAATGGCCGCTCCGTACAACCCGAATTTGCGCATCGGTACATCGATGCGGTGGCTTTTGGCATTGATTTTACCGCCCGCGATTTGCAGGACAAGCTCAAGTCGAAAGGGCATCCCTGGGAAATCGCGAAAGGCTTCGACCGCTCTGCACCTTTGAGCCAATTTGTGCCGCTGGAACAACTCAAGAATCCCAAAGACATACATTTCCAGCTCAAAAAAAACGGGGAGATTGTGCAGGACGGCCATACCCGCGACCTGATTTTTCCTTTTGACACGCTGATTGTGCATCTTTCGAGGTATTTTACCTTGCAAAAAGGCGATTACATTTTTACGGGTACGCCTGCAGGGGTGGGGCCTGTGAAAATTGGGGATGTATTGGAAGGTTTCATCGAAGGTGAAAAGTTGCTGAATTGTGCGATTAAATAGACTTGTTGCGCCTGAAATGATAAAGTAAAACTACTTTTGCGCATCTTTTTGCTGGCTGTAAATGCCAGGCTATTGTTTTTAAACCACCAAATCACCACCTAAACAATTCAACTAAAACAATGAGTGCAATCCGCGAAGTACTAGCCAGAGAAATCCTCGATAGCCGGGGTAACCCTACCATAGAAGCAGAAGTTTGGACAGAAGCAGGTTTTATCGGCCGTGCAGCTGTGCCAAGTGGCGCGAGCACCGGCGCGCATGAAGCCGTGGAACTTCGCGACGACGAAGACCGCTACCTCGGTAAGGGCGTACGCCGTGCTGTCAAGAACGTTGAAGTGCTGCTCCGCCCTGAACTCATCGGTCAGGAAGTGAGCGACCAAATCCGCATCGACCGGCTGATGATTGATCGGGACGGCACCCGCAGCAAAAGCCAGGTAGGTGCCAATGCGATTTTGGCCGTGAGCCTTGCCGTGGCACGTGCCGCAGCGGAAGAACTGGGTCAGCCACTGTACCGCTACCTGGGCGGTGTGAATGCCCATGTGCTTCCCGTGCCGATGATGAACATCCTCAATGGGGGCGCACACGCTGACAACGGTATTGATTTTCAGGAGTTTATGATTATGCCAGTCGGCGCCAACACGTTTAGCGAAGGCTTGCGTATGGGGGTCGAAGTGTTCCACCACTTGAAAAAAGTGCTCAAAAACAAAGGATACGCCACCAATGTAGGCGATGAGGGCGGTTTCGCTCCTGGCATCAAGGACAATGAAGAGGCGATTCAGATGGTCATGACCGCCATCGAGGCGGCTGGATACCGTCCATTGGACGACATTGTTATCGCGCTCGACGCGGCGGCCACCGAATTCTATGACGCTGAAAAAGGCGAATATGTGTTCAAAAAATCCTCTGGCGAACGTTATTCTTCCAAGGATATGGTCGCGTATTGGAAAGATTGGTGCAATCGCTACCCGATTTACTCCATTGAAGACGGCTTCGCGGAAGACGATTGGGCGGGCTGGAAATTGCAAACCGAAACCCTTGGGCACCGTATCCAACTCGTGGGCGACGATTTGTTCGTGACCAATGTAGAGCGTTTGCAACGTGGCATTGACGAAAAAATCGCCAACTCCATCCTGATTAAGGTGAACCAAATCGGTTCGCTCACCGAAACCATCAACGCGGTGAACCTGGCCACCCGCCACGCCTACACCTCAGTCATCAGCCACCGCTCCGGCGAAACGGAAGATACCACCATTGCCGACCTGGCCGTGGCGCTCAATACCGGCCAGATCAAAACGGGCTCGGCCAGCCGTTCCGACCGGATCGCCAAGTACAATCAGTTGCTGCGGATTGAGGAGGAGCTGGGCGATGCGGCAACGTATTTGGGGCGCTCGATTTTTGGGTTGTAGGCCATAAAACCGGATGTTTTTTGCCACATAGTTTTTTTTCTGCATAGTTTTTTTGCCACATAGTTCACACAGCACACATAGTGCTACACTTTATAAATTGTGGTAGCCCTGATGTCAAAGCGGCACTAGTGGCTCTACCACTAGTGCCGCACCACGAGGTGGGCTATGCCGGTCTTGTCAGGTATTTCCCTGCCAAAGCTGCTCATCGGCACAAAGCGCCCTTCGTGGATGTATTTTGGTGGAATCTTGGGAGGATTTTGCCAGAGGGTTGGGTGCAGGAGCATTGTTGTTTCCATTTCCTTCGACGTGAAAACACCAGCGCAGCGTTTGAGTGATGTTGAAAGAGGCGAAATATTATTTGGATGAAACTGTCCTACAAATTGGATTTATTCATATATTTACGCACATTTAACTACTTACTTCTCACCTAAATTCCATTTTTTCTCCATGAAAAGTAGAATCCTACCCCGCCTATCATGCCTGTTGGCATGCCTGATTTTTTGTAACTATCCTTCAAATTCAACACCCTTAATCCCCCCAAA
>JALHPW010000652.1 GCA_022842255.1 Saprospiraceae bacterium
CGTCGTTGTTCACCATGCCGCAGTACGTGGAAGAACTTTTTCAGGTGGCGGGGGTGGACATGGAGCCCTTCTTTCAGTATGAAAAACTGCCGATCGTGTGCAATTATTTCTGGGAAGACGGCGACCGCCTCACTGCCTGGGCAGATACGGCGCGTTTCATGCTGGAAATCGAGCAAAAACTACACGTCCCCGGCGGCGTTTTGAAAAAAGCATTGTTCGACTCGAAAAGAAAATATTTCGCTACCGGGCGCATTTTTTTGGAAAAATCGCTGCATCGCCTTGATACCTGGCTGACTGCAGAAGTAGCCAGGGCTATGGTGCAAATTCCGTTGCTGGATTTGTTTACCACCATGAACCGGGTGAACGAGCGCATTCTGAAGCACCCCAAATTGGTGCAACTCTTCAATCGTTATGCCACGTACAACGGTTCCAATCCGTATAAAGCGCCGGGGCTGCTCACCATCATTCCGCACTTCGAATACGGTTTTGGGGCATGGCTGCCAAAGGGCGGCATGATTTCCATCACCCGCGCCCTGTTTGAACTCGCGGAGCTAAAGGGCGTGCAATTCAGGTTCAATACGCCGGTGGATGAAATCCTGGTGCAGGACCGAAAAGCCATTGGGCTGCGGGTGGGGGAAAAACCTTTCTACTTTGATCGGGTGATCAGCAACATGGATGTTTTTTATACTTACAAAAAACTATTGCCAACCCAGAAAGAGCCAACACGGGTGCTTCGGCAGCAAAAATCAACGTCTGCGCTCATTTTTTACTGGGGCATCCGCCGCTCTTTTCCGGAGCTGGATGTTCACAATATTTTTTTCAGCGAACACTACCGCACCGAATTTGAATACCTGGAAGCCGGCAGTATTTTCTCTGATCCAACGGTTTACATCAACATCACTTCCAAGCATTGCCCGGAAGATGCGCCGGAAGGGAGTGAAAACTGGTTTACGATGATCAATGCGCCTTTCAACAACGGGCAGGACTGGGATGCGCTGATTGCCGAGGCCCGCGCCAACATCCTGACCAAACTGACCCGAATTCTGGGCGTGGATGTTGCGTCGCTCATCGAATGCGAAGCGATACTTGACCCCCGGAGCATTGAAAAACGTACTTCTTCGCACCTCGGGGCACTTTACGGCACCAGCTCCAATGGCCGCATGGCTGCATTTTTCCGGCATGCCAATTTTTCACGGCGCATATCCGGCTTGTACTTCTGCGGGGGCAGCGTGCATCCGGGTGGCGGCATTCCGCTGGCCCTGCTGTCGGCCAGGATTGTGGATGAAATGATATGAGTTACAAACGATCAATACATGACGGAAACAAACAAGGATAAACTCGCCATTGCGATCCTCGTCGTCCTCTATGCTGTGGGCATCGCAGCGCTGTGGTTTCGGGTGCATCCCGATTTCATACGCCTTACTCCATTCAATTTACTGATTTCGATGGGGTTGATGCTGTGGCGGCATCCGGAACAGGGACGAGCGCTGTGGGCCTTCACAGCGGTGTGTTACCTGGTTGGTTTTTTGGTGGAAATGGCGGGCGTTCAAACCGGGGTAATTTTCGGGCAATACCAATACGGCACAGTACTCGGGCCCAAAATACTGGGTACCCCTTTGATCATTGGCATCAATTGGGTAATTTTGGTATATGCTTCGGGCGTAACCGTCAACCGTGCGATGGGCAAAGCGCCGTTTTGGATTCGGGTGGCCCTTGCAGCGGCAGTTATGGTGGTGTTGGATGTGCTCATTGAGCCGGTAGCGGTCGCTTTCGGATTTTGGAACTGGGCGGGTGGCGTCATTCCGCTGCAAAATTACCTTGCGTGGTACGCATTGGCTTTTGTGTTGATTGCGTTGTTCAACAAGCGGCACGATGAGGTGTTCAACAAAGTGGCTGTTGTGCTGTTGATATTACAATTTCTGTTTTTTGGAATTTTGAATTTATCGCTTTAAAACAATAGGGTATGCAAGCACTGCTTTATATTTTCGTCACCCTGGCAGCCGTCGCAGCCATGGAATTTGTAGCCTGGTTTGCACACAAATACCTCATGCACGGCGCGCTTTGGTCGTGGCACGAAGACCACCACAAACCACACCACGAAAAGCATGGTTTTTTTGAAAAGAACGACCGCTTTTTCCTTGTTTTTGCCATCCCGAGCGCAACCTGCTACATCGTGGGTTCTGCAACGCCCCACTTTTGGGTGTTCTTCATTGGCGTGGGCATTTCCATTTACGGCCTGATCTATTTTTTGATCCACGACGTGTACATCCACCAGCGTTTCAAGTGGTTCCGGCAATTAGACAGCCGCTACTCCCGCGCCATTCTGCGTGCGCACGGCGCCCACCACGCCAGACAAACCAAAGAAGCGGGAGAATCCTTTGGTTTGCTGTTGGTGGACGGTAAATATTTCCGAAAGCGTCAGGAATCAAAAACTCAATAAGCAATTAGAGCGCTTATTCCCGCAGGTCTTCGATGTGATAGCCCGGGTATTTTGCTTTGTTAAACGCAAAATAATTGGCCTCGAAAGCTTTGTTCGGCGTCATTTTGTTGATGAGGAAGGTATAGCGCGACCCGTCTTTGCCAAAGGCTTTGATGCTCACAACGGTGGCTGTCTTTTTTTCTATGGTCAGGCGAATTTTTGCATATTCAGCATTGCGATCGGTTGGTTTGAACTCGATTTGCTGCAGCAACTTTCCATTTTCCGTGTATTCGTTGACAATCGCATAGATGAACCCTCCTTTTTCATAAAACCGAAACAAGGCCTGCGGGGTCAGCACGCTTTCGTCTTCTCCTTTGGCGGGCATGTTATTCACCTGCACTTCTTTGTTTTTGGGCAGAATCATCCAAATGGCCTTTCCATCGCAGAGTACCTGCTGAGGGCCTAAATTCAGGTAGTACTTGTCGCCCTGTTGGGCAATCGTTCCTTTTTGCGACTCTTTGGGCTGCTCGGCTATTTCGATTTCGAGCGTAAACGTTGCTTCCAACGATTTGTAGCCCTGGTATTTTTTCTTCACCTTGTCGAGGGCCGCT
>JALHPW010000653.1 GCA_022842255.1 Saprospiraceae bacterium
GGCATCTCCGTGGTCGAATTCCAGTAGGCGAATATCGTTGGACGTACTGGTATCCAACCCATGTTGGTAGGTTTTGTCGTAGTAGGACAATGCAATGCGTGCAGCTGTAGCAAAGTCAGCCTGTTCGAGGGCTTCGAGGGCTGTTTTTAGGTTCAGGCCACCCAATTTGGAGGCGATTTTTTGAAAAGCAGTTTCGAGCTCCGTTCGATCGCTGAGCACATAATCTGACAATAAATTTTGAATACGAGCCTCCTCTGGAACCTTGATATTCACGAGTGTCGCCGCCCGCATACGGAACCAAAATCCATCGGGGATAAAAACCCTCCCAATGCTTCGACTTTCATTTTCAACCCAAACCCGTCTGGAAGGGTCAAGGGCCTGAATTGCTTCAAACAGGTCGTTCCCGAATTGTTCCACCGTAGGCTGTGGGGCCTCTCCAATAAACCCAAAGGCAGAACCCTTGTGGTGCGCAATTCCTTCTAAATCAAGTATTTGTTCGCCGAGGTCGCGTAAGGCATGTAGGATTTTGGTTTTGCCCGACCCCGTTCGTCCGCCTAGGACCTTGATATTCAAATCAGTTTTTTCAAAACTTTCCAGCACATGGTGTCGGTAGGCTTTGTATCCTCCTTCGAGGGTAATTACCTCAAAACCAGCCTGTCGGAACAACCATGCCATACTTCCACTTCGTTGGCCGCCGCGCCAGCAGTGTACTGCCAGTTGTCGGTTAGGCGCCAGGATTTTGGCTTGTTTTACGAACGACTCCATTTTGGGCCCAACGATGCGCAGGCCCAATTCCATGGCTTCTTCTTTGCCCACCTGCTTGTACATGGTACCCACCTCGGCGCGCTCGGCATCGCTGAACAGCGGGAAACTCAATGCGCCCGGGATGCGCCCCTGGGCGTACTCCCCGGGAGAGCGTACATCCAATAAGGTGCGATTTGAGCATTTGGCAAGAAATGCAGTAACTGGGAGCCGGTTTTCCATGGCGGCGAAGGTAGAAAAACATAGGCCATGTCGGATTTGGGTGGGGGAATAACTTCTACAAAGGAAGACCGGAGAATAGGGCACCTCAAAAAATAAACAGGAAAACCGGAAAACCGGAGAACAGGAAAATTTAAAACCGCGAAGCATTTGATTCGGGAAAAGGTTGATTTTAGCCCTTTTCGAATCGAGTTGCGCGATTTTAAATTTTCCTGTTCTCCGGTTTTCCGGTTTTCCTGTTTAAACAGTCTTAAAAGGAGAGCATTCGGTACATTCTCAATCGTTGGTCACGGTGCCGGAGCCAGAAACCGCCGTTTTTACTTTTCCCGACACGCCCAGTTTTACATCGCCAGATCCTGAAATGGCAACCTCGGCCGTGGCGCCCTTGAGTGCGGCGGCATTTACATCGCCGGAACCGCTGATGGCAATTTCTTGGTCGTCGGCCTTGCCGCGCAGGGTCATGTCGCAACTGCCGGAAATGGCAATATCCAGGTCTTTAACGTCCAATTCACCTTTGAAATCGCCCGAACCACTTGAGGCAAACTCAAATTTGTCGGCTTTGATGGGGGTCAGGGTTTCTACATCAGTCGAGCCGCTGTTCGCTACCGACTTAAGATTTCGATACGTGACGGTGATGGTTGCTTTGAAATTCGAGTAGTTCCCTTTTTTGGTGTTGATTTTCAGGGCGCCATCCTTTACTACGGTTTCGATTTTGTCGGGGTCGATTCCCTTAGCCTCGATGGTCACACTTTCCGCATCGCCTTGTTTTAAAAACACCGCATCAAAACCACCAGAGATGCCGATTTTGTCAAAAGCACCCAGACTGCGGGTCACGGTTGAATTTTGCGCATGGAGGCAAATTGGGGCAAGGAATCCGGCCGCTGTCAAAATTGTAGCAAAGAACAGGCCATTTGAATGGGTTTTGGAGGGTAAAAACGAATGGAAGTTGATTTTCATAGCTTAAATTTTTGTTGGTGAAAAGTTGGGGCAAATAGACAGGAGAAGCGGTTTTAGGTTGCACAAAAAACGAGCAAACGGCGCAAACCTTAAATTACCATTACTTTTGCGGCGCAACACCCAATAGTCAACGGTCAAAAGTCAACGACCCAAAGTCTTTTATGTCAAAAAAACTCCTGATTGTAGAATCACCCGCGAAAGCGAAGACCATCGAAAAATACCTGGGCGAAGACTTCACCGTGAAGTCTTCCTACGGCCACATACGCGACCTCGAAAAAGGCAACGATTTGGGTGTAGACGTCAACAATGGTTATCTTCCCAAGTACATTATTCCCACAGATAAGTATAAGACTGTCAAGGAGTTAAAAGACTCGGCGGCTCGTGTGAGCGAGGTGTGGCTGGCAACGGACGAAGACCGGGAGGGGGAAGCCATCTCCTGGCATTTGTGCGAAGTGCTTGGGCTCGACCCGCGTTCTACCAAACGCATCGTGTTTCATGAGATTACCAAAAACGCCATCCAAAAAGCGGTGCAAGCACCCCGGACGGTTGATATGAATACGGTGAACGCCCAACAGGCGCGTCGGGTGCTTGATCGATTGGTGGGTTGGGAGCTCAGCGGGCTCTTGTGGAAAAAGGTCAAAGGCCAACTTTCTGCGGGACGCGTGCAATCCGTTACCGTGAAATTGGTGGTAGAGCGCGAACGCGAAATTCAGGCTTTCAAAGTTGCGCCGTATTTCAAAGTAGTAGCCCAATTTTTTGCCAAAAACACCCAGGGCAAAACCGTGACGTTCAAGGCCGAAAGCCCGGTCCGATTTGAAGACCCCGCTGGCGCGGAAGGCTTTTTGCAGAAATGTGTGGGCGCCAATTATTCGGTCAGCAACATCGAGGTGAAACCAACCCGGCGGAAACCGGCCCCACCTTTTACGACCTCCACTTTGCAGCAGGAAGCCAGTAGAAAGATTGGTTTTTCGGTGAACCGGACCATGTCGGTGGCACAAAAACTGTACGAAGAAGGTTTCATCAGCTACATGCGTACCGACTCTACCAGTTTGTCTGAAACCGCTTTGCAAGCCACAGAGGCCG
>JALHPW010000654.1 GCA_022842255.1 Saprospiraceae bacterium
GTGCGGATTAAAAGATTGAAAAACTGTTGCCTCCCACAAGCGTTTGGCACACGGATGACACAGACTAGACACGGATTTATATCATTTTGACCTTAAATCCGTGTCTAAACCGTGTCATCCGTGTGCCAAACGCTTATTGAGTACTCGGGAATTATTTGATAAAACAAACATCAATTATTATGAAAGTTATCGTCACAGGAGTCACAGGCATGGTAGGTGAAGGCGTAATGCACGAATGTTTGCAGCACCCGCAAATTGAGTCTGTGTTGATTGTAAACCGCCGGCCCAGCGGGTTTAGCCATCCAAAATTGAAGGAAATCCTTCATGCGGATTTCTTCGATTTAAGCGCCATTGAATCGCAATTGGTGGGTTATGATGCCTGCTATTTTTGCCTGGGGGTATCGTCGGTCGGAATGAACGAAGCTGATTATTTCAAAATGACACATACTTTGACGCTGCATTTTGCCGAAACGCTTAGCCGCGTCAGTCCGGGCAATATGACTTTTTGCTACGTATCAGGAGCGGCCACAGATAGTTCGGAGCAAGGCCGGAGCATGTGGGCACGGGTGAAGGGCAAGACAGAAAACGACCTGATGAAACTGGCGTTCAAAAAAGCGTACGCCTTCCGTCCTGGATACATGCAGCCTACCCCAGGGTTAAAAAACTCGCTCAAATATTACAAGTACATTTCCTGGATGTACCCGGCCCTGCGCACGTTGTTCCCGGGTGCGGTTTCTACCTTAGCTGAATTGGGGCAGGCGATGATTCAGGTTACCCTTCATGGAGCTGAAAAGCAAATTTTGGAGGTGAAGGATATCGTAGGGTTGGCGAAAGCTGGGAAATAAGCATTTTCGACAAACGGCGACGCAAGGACAGATTCCATAACACAACAATTAAAAAGCAAGCACATTTGTCCAATGGAATCACGAGTTCACGCCTGCATCCTCATTTTGGTTTTGGCCTTTGTTGCATTGAAAAGTACCGCTCAAAACGAGTACCTAGGTGCCCGCGTGGCCCTGTTCGAGGTCGAAATCATGCAGCAAAAAAAAACAGAGCCTCACCCTGCGCTGCCGCATGGCCAATACGGGCCGCCAAACCATTGGAACAAAAAACACGTCTGCAGAAATGGTGGTGGAATTCGATGCGCTTGGTTTGCCTGGCCTCTTGCGCGGGCACGAATCTGCCATTGAAGAAGCGGTGCGCAACAACTGTCCCAAACTCAAACCTGGCGAGCTCTCCGGTCCGATTTGGCTAGATGTACGGCTCATCCCCCGGGCAATGGGGCAAATGGACGGTTGTGCGGAAATGGAATTCGATACGGCATTTGTGGAGGAATGGGGTGAGCAAACCATGCGGATCCGGTTTTTCTTAAAAAACACAGGCAACGCAGCAGCCCATTTTTTCTCCAAGAAATCAGAACCCTTGGTGAATGTTTATTTTGTGAGTGGCGCCAAACTAACCCGTGGCGCTATACCGGCCGGGAATACCCGCATCCGGAAAGGCAGCGAAACCCTGGATGGCATACTCTTGTCTGGGCAGGTTTTGGAGGGTACGGTGGAGATTGGTTTGCAAGACCGCAGCAAGTTTTCGCCCAATATCGCCCTGGAATTCGACCCGGCACAGGCCGTGGATGAATGCGGGCGAGTAGGAAATGTATGGGTAATCAAATTACGATTTTAGCATTGGGATTTACGTCAATCAAACCCTACAAAAACAAGCTATAAACACATCTACTTATGCCAAAAACTACTTTTCTTCCTGCCTTGCTCTGCTTTTTTGCCCAAAATTTGGTGGCCCAAAGTGGGCAACAAATGTTTGACAATACCTACGTCCATGAAATCAGGGTCTATTTTGAGCAGCCCAATTTTTGGGAAATCCTTACCCTGAACTATAATTTCGAAATGGACAACGACCCCAGTACCAGCAACCAGCCCATCCTTGCCAAAGTCAAAATCGATGGCACAGAAGTGGACAGTGTAGCGGTCAATCAAAAAGGCTTTTTCTCCAACTGGGGAGCCGGTTCCAGTCTAAAAAAACCACTAAAACTGGATTTTAATGAATTCGTAGATGGAGGAGAATTTGACAATTTGAAAAGCCTGAACCTTCAAAACGCGTTCAAGGACCCCAGTTTTATGCGCGACATGTTGAGTTATCAAATCCTACGGGATTTTGGGGTGGCGGCACCGCGTAGTTCATATGCCAAGGTGTACCTGAACGACGTGCTTTGGGGGCTTTATGTGGTGGTAGAATCCGTCAACAAAACCTTTTTAAAGGAGCATTTTGGGGATAATGATGGCAACCTGTACAAAGCAGGCTTTACCTCCCTGAAGTATTTGGGTAGCGACCAACAAGCTTATTACATGGATTTTGAACTCAAAACCAATGAAACGGCAAACGACTGGAGCGGGCTTATAGATTTCTTGGATATCGTCAACAACACCCCAGACAACCGTTTCCGCGACTCTTTGGTGGCGCATTTGGACATGGACAGTTACCTGAAGTCGATGGCAGTCGATGTGAGTATTGTCAACTGGGACTCACACTTCGATCATGGCCGAAACTTCTATCTGTACGACAATCCGGCCACGGGCAAATTCCACTGGATTCCGTGGGACTATAACTTGGCGTTCGCCGGAAGTGGCTTCAATTACGACATTACCTTGCAGCAATTGAGGAACCAATTTGAATATGATAAGATACTGCCCAAGCGGGTGCTTGACAATGATGAAATCAAAGAGGATTATCTTCAAATAGCCTGTGCGCTTCATCAGGAAATATTCACCAATGAACATTTGGACCCCGTCATCGATGCATCCAAAGATTTGATATTCAGTGCGATAGAGGAAGATCCCAATAAATTCTTCGACGACCTTGACCTGTTTGAGCTTTCCTTGAGTATTGGATTTGAAACCATTACCGTCGATTCTTTTCATTTTGTGGATTCGAGCTGGAACGGCAGCATGTGGGTGGTAATCGACACCGTTTTTTTATTTGAATATTGGGAAGGATAACCAGGTT